>JAKLQB010000544.1 GCA_022013615.1 Desulfobacterales bacterium
GCGGAGACTGCCGTCTCGAAGCCAAAGGACTGTTCCACAAAGGAGATGTCATTGTCTATGGTCTTGGGGATTCCGACCACCCCTATTTTCAGGTTGCGCAGTGCGATCTCCTCGGCGATGGCCTTAGCCCCGCGCAGGGTTCCGTCTCCTCCTATGGTGAAGAGAATCCCCACGTTCATTCGCTCAAGCGTATCCACCATCTCTGAAATATCCTGAGGTCCTCGCGACGAACTCAATATGGTCCCCCCTTTCTTGTGGATGTCGCCTACAATATCAGGTTTTAATTCTAATGGGACGTGACCATGTCTGTAAGTAAGGCCTTCATAGCCGTAACGGAAACCGAAGACTGTCTCAACTCCGTAATGATAAAAAAGTCCCAGGACAATAGCCCTTATCACGTCGTTCACCCCAGGACAGAGCCCCCCGCACGTGACGATGCCGCATTTTAGCTTTGAGGGATCAAAGTAGATTTTTTCTCTCGGGCCCGCCATCTCAAAGCACGGCAGATCTTCGCCCGCCCCCAAAAGCTCCTTAATCTTTCTCTTGTCAGAGTGATAGAGTACATTATCACTGTCACTTACGAATTGATTGCCGGTCATAGGTGAAGGGATACGGCACTCTCCCAACCTCGAAATTGTAAGGTCCAGATTATTAACTTCCATTTTGCCTCCAAAAAATTATTGTAAGCGTTCACAGGTTTCCCGCTAAAAGCGGGACTGAAAGCGGGATTCAGGCTTGCCTGCCTCAGGCAGGGTTGCTTTTCTTTTGTTAACATTCATTAACCCCAAACTTTGAACCCCTGAACCTGAGTTACATCAATACAAGTTGCTCCATTCACTAAAAACGCACCGGCCGGACAAAAGCCTCCTTACCGGCATACTGGGCTGTATTTCCCAGGTCCTCCTCGATACGCAACAGCTGGTTGTACTTCTCGACCCGCTCACCCCGGGCGGGCGCGCCGGTCTTGAGGTGCCCGGTATCCAGGGCCACGGTCATATCAGCGATAAAGCTATCCGCGGTCTCCCCGCTGCGATGTGATACGCACGCTCCCCATCCCACCCGCTGGCACATCTTTACAGCTTCGATAGTCTCGGTCAGAGAACCAATCTGATTAAGCTTGATCAGAGCGGCATTAGCGCAGTTCTCCCGAATGCCCCGTGCGATGTACTCCACATTGGTAACAAAAAGATCGTCCCCGATCAGTTCGATTAGATCTCCTATACGACGGTTGAGGATTTGCCAGCCTTCCCAGTCGTCCTCGGCCAGACCGTCTTCCAGTGAACAGATAGGGTAGGTATTGACGAGTTTCTCGTAGTAGTCCACCATCTCATCCGAAGAGCACGTGCGTTTCTCTGTGCGCAGGTTGTAACGGCCGTCTTCGAAAAACTCACTTGCGGCGGGGTCCATAGAAATGCCCACGTCTTTTCCCGGCTTCAGTCCGGCTTTCTCGATACCCTTGACGATGAGTTCGAGCGGCTCCTCATTGGAAGACACATTGGGCGCAAAGCCACCCTCATCTCCAACTCCCACGTGGTGACCCGCTTCCATCAGAACTGACCTCAAGGCCTGGTAGATCTCGCTGGCCCATCGGAGCGATTCCTTGAAACTCCCTGCACCGTAAGGGGCGATCATATACTCCTGGAAGTCTGAACCCTGCCAGCGGGCATGCGCCCCGCCGTTCATAATATTCAACATGGGGACTGGAAGACGGACAGAGTTAGGGCCACCTAAATACCGATAAAGGGGAAGGTTGGCCGCCCTTGCTGCAGCACGTGCCACAGCCATAGAGACGCCCAGAATTGCATTGGCCCCCAGCTTGGCCTTGTTTGGCGTGCCGTCCAGGTCAATGAGTGCCTTGTCAATGGCCGCCTGCTGGCGGGCATCAAAACCTTTCAGGGTGTCGTTAATAACACCGTTTACATTTCCCACTGCTTTAAGTACCCCCTTGCCGCCAAACCGCTTTGCATCGCCGTCTCTCAGTTCCAGCGCCTCTCGTGTCCCGGTTGAGGCCCCCGAGGGCACACCCGCCCGCGTGGTGATCCCGCAGGCCAGACTGACCTCAACTTCCACCGTGGGATTACCCCGGCTGTCCAAAATCTCCCGGCCCAAAACATTCGTGATTTGTGTATTTTTTCCGTTGCTCATTTTTCGTTCTCCTTTCTTTAATAAGGATCAAGGCTAAGGTCAATAATTTCCATCCGGTTGTTTCCCTCCGGATGCTTTGCCGACGGCCCCTCGGTCAGGACGACGAGGTTACCGTCCAATCCATGAGACACTAAAAACTCTCGTACGTATGCCTTCCAATCTTCCGGATGCTCGGGCTCGTGCACCGGGTAGACCCCATAAGAGAATTGGAGGTCCTGGCATGTGGCCTCCTGTGAACTGATGCCTGCTATCCATACGGGAAGCCTGAATCTCGTGATGCTTCGTGCAGATGCGCCGCTCCGGGTCGGAACAAAAACCGCGGCAGGTGAGATACGTTCCAGTGTGGTTTCGACACTCAGGGCAATCAGATCTTTGAGATTGAGATTTTCTTCATGGCCGAGCCCTCTCAGGGCCTCTCGCACCTGATGGCTTTGGCGGTGAGGCTCAATGGAGGCAGCGATCCTGGCAAGCATTTCCACGGCTTCCACCGGATACATTCCCATGAATGAGAACTATCCCTTTCACCCGGTGTTGAAACCCCCACCAGCCATTTTCATAAAACCATATGCCTCTTTTATGACAAATGTCAATGCGTTAATAGTGTTGATAGAAGCGCTGTGTTAATAGGGAACGCTGGTAAAATATTTAGTTGAAAAAGGAAGCGTAAACGGTTTGCAATTAATCGAATAAGGTTTATTTACTTTTTTACCAGCGTTCCACTTTCCAAATGGCGTCATTTTCCAATAAATTCCAGATCGTTAACGCCCTGTCTTACTCCACCCTGTAATCCTCCAACACCCAAGCTCCATAATCCAATCTGACATCACATATGTTGTGGTTTCCTTTTTCTTGAATCACAAGGGGAATTTCTCTATAGTGAGTCAACAAAAAAGCGACTTCTTATCACAAGTTATCGTTTATCTTTTTTTTTAATTTTGTTATAAAGCACCGAACAGCAAATGGCTCCTCGAATTTCTTGATACCAATACCAAAATCCATCATCTGTATGAGGTGAAGACATGAGAGACATCCTGGTAAAAGCATTGAACTATTACGTAATGGGTGTTCATCAACCGCTGATCGTTAAAAATGGTGATACGGTCACAGGTTTATTGCGGTTTGGCGACATCTTCGAAGTCGTCCGTGAGCGCATCTTGAACTGTAATTTAGAGTAATCCCACCCCATCAAAGTGCGGATGGCCCATGCCTTTCACCCTTCTTTCAAGGTTTCCCTTACCGCAGCATTAATAAGCGGCTGAAAACGTCACAAGCGCAAATGAGGCGAAAAAATTAATAGATTGGAGAATTATGGAGGAAAAAAATAAAAGCCGGAATCACTGAAAATCCCGGCTTGTAAGAACACAAATGTGGAAAGGCTGCAGATTATCCCCCGGCTTCCTTCTCCATTTCATCCAGTTTGTCCGGATCAGAAATCGCGATGTCTACCAGGGCCTTGGGAATAGAACTCTGTTCGCACATTGTTCGGATATCCTTTTCCACATCAGAAAATTCCAGGATTTCCCGGATTCCTTCGATGTATTCGAGCATATCGTCCGAATCCATATCTTCCAGAGCAGGACCTGCCGCTTCAGCCGCTTTTTTGGTGGCCAGTTCTTCTTCTTTTCTCTTCTTTTCCGCCAGCTCTTCTTCCATGGCCTTTTTCACTGCGTCAATTGCGGATTGCTCGATGCCGCCAATTTCTGTGATGAGTTCGTCTGCTGCGTTGTTGTTGAGGAGATGTTTAATCTTATCTTCTTCCGAAGCGTCTTTCACAGCGGCAAATAACTCCTGAACTCTTGCTTTTTCGGCGAGTTCTGCGTCCACTTTGGATTTTACGCTTTTATATTCTTCTTCTGATACACCTAAAGCCTCCATTATGGCTTGAGGCTCAAACGATTCGGAGATGAGATAGCGTATTCCCGGTTCACCGGAGAGCTCTTTGGCCCTTGCTATCATCAAATCGATTTTTTTATTTCCAACAATTTCATCCACATCGGCTCTGTGCTCTGAAGCTAAAAAGGAGGGCCAATCTCTACCCAGGTCAGCAATTATTTTCATGGCGGTGGCGTAGGTGTCTTTGATGTCATCCAGGCCCAGCGCGGAAACCGCCTGGTTAAAATCCTGCATAAACGGCCTGCCAACCCGGTTGCGTGCTTTTACCGCCGCTGTTAACTGCATCCAGTTACCACCGTGTTTCGACACATTATAGCCGGTTTTATCCAGCACTTCGGCGATTTTCCTGGAGGTTGCCAGGCTGTTTGCTTCGGTAAAATCCTCGTCAGTGTATTTTTGAATCTGCTTTTCGATGAGCACCCATAAAGGTTCTTTACCCTCATTGCGATTTTCTGGCATAATTTATCCTTCCAAAATAAAAAGTGATTAAAACGTTAAGAAATTGATTATTCGAGGAAGAATTATAGGGTAATTCCCCTTTTGCGTCAAGGACATTGTCACCACACTAAAATTCGAAATAGCGCAGCTGGTCTGTTCCCTCCCAATTCGGGAATCGACTGGCTGTTACATGGTGAGTAATCGTTCTCTTTTCTGTATTAACCTCGTATGTGCCACAGTAGGCATCGAATCCTTCAAATGCTTCCTTTATCTCTTCTGAAGTACCGCCCAACGGATCTCCTGAAACAAATCTTGATCGGCCAGGTCGTATAAGAACCGCAAACATGTGACCCTTGGCATCATACATTAGCATTCCAGACGGATCTTCACCGTACAGATGAATGACATCGTCATTGGGATTTTGGGCCTTAGCTGATATGAGGTTCCACGTACCAACAACGTTTACACGTTGCATCGGGTGGACCTCCATTATAATTTCCATGCCTTCAATCCAATGTCCACATATTGACATCTCTCTTGATAGAACTTAATTTTAATCAGTTTGTAAGTTCTCAAAAACTCCGGGTTTTATCAGAAAAATCCCCCTCAATCCCCCTTTGCAAAAAGGGGGAACAGTCGGAACGTCCGGACTTATTGAGATATTATATCAGTTTTTGCTAAACTGCTAAATATTCAGCAATAAGATAACGTATGATATTGGAGGAAAATAAACCATGCGGTTTGATAAATTTACCTTAAAAACACAAGAGGTCATACA
>JAKLQB010000545.1 GCA_022013615.1 Desulfobacterales bacterium
CACTATTCATCTGCCGGTTGAGGAGAAGCGTGTGATCCCGTGGGAAGAGATCGACCGGGTGGAAGTCCCCGGACATGAAGGAGAAGTCACACTGCTGAAGCGAGGCACGGAATTCTCGATCCGAACCGCAGGAACAGTGCTTATGAACAGCCGCCTCCACGGTTCCGAAGATGCTCTGGCTGAGCTCACATGCAGCCGCATTAAACGAAAATCCGGCATGAGGATTCTCATTGGAGGCCTCGGCATGGGCTACACCCTGGCGGCAGGCACACAATCTGGTTTGCAGGAAAACCCTGAACGCACTATATACCCTAACTAAGTGTGGTGATTAAATGCACCTAATCATGTTTGATTTAGATGGTACTTTAATTAAATCCGATACATTAGACATTCGATGTCTTATGGGCGCAATTGAGATGAGCTTAGGTATCGAGAATGCCGATAGTGATTGGACCAAGTACAACTATGTTACCGATGCCGGAATTATTTCAGAAATAGTAGAAAGACAGTTTAATAGGCCAGTTACTGATGAGGAGCTATGTGATATTAGCACGAAACTATTGGAATTGCTCCAGTCGGAAGCCAATACAAACCGCGAAAAATTCGCTCCTCTACCCGGTGCGCTCGATCTTATTGATACTCTGAAAACCATTAATAACTGTAGCTTTGCCATCGCCACTGGTTGCTGGGAAAAATCGGCGCACTTTAAGCTGTCAACCGCTGGATTTGATGTGGTGAATATACCCCTGGCTTCGTCTGATGATTCCTATCATCGAGAAGAGATCATGGCCATGGCTTATGAACGGGCCAGGGATTTTTATGGTGTTAATGAATTCGAAACGACTACATATGTCGGAGACGGCATATGGGACCTTAAAGCATCACAGAAAATGGGGTGTCATTTCATCGGCATTGCATCGGGTAATCGTGGAGTAGCATTGCGGCAAGAAGGCGCATCTTACATCTTAAAAGACTTCAGTGATAAAGCTGCCTTCTTCGCAACGATGGATGAAATATGGGAAACTTAAACCCGGGATGCAGCGGACGCGCATAACCCGCGCCGCTGATCCCGATCATTATTCGGTGGATAAATTCTATAATACTTTTAATGGTGAAAAGATGGAAAAAATATTTAATGGTAAAAAGACGGCAAAATTAGGCACTGCAAAGAATCCTGCTGTAGTTAATGTAAAAACGAAAAAAAGGATGAAAGAAGTCGCAAAGATTTTTGAAACAAATGGCTGGAAATATACTATTGGATTGGAACCAGACAAACCAGAGGATATTACCGGTTTAGAAAGATTATTGAATCCACCAAAACCAAAGATAGCCGAAAAGAAAGTAGGACGCAATGAGCCCTGCCCATGTGGAAGTGGGAAGAAGTATAAAAAATGCTGTGGTAAATAATAATGTATTATCGCTGCGGCTACCCAGGTTGGTCGAAGCACATCCGCGGGGACAGCAGGTCCTCCACATCCTGACCACACAAGCCAGGCCTTTGTGGCCGGAAACCGAGCTTGAGGTGCCAATGGCCACGCTTAGCTCCAAGATGGGGGCGGCCCTGCTTAGCGCCCAAAACGCCGGCCATGTGGTGCGCAGTTTGGAGAATGCGGAACGTATGCTCGCCGCCCAGGAGCGGGGACTTGGCCTTGTTGATCGCCACAGCGGTGTGCGGAGAGGTGTGCGCGTCTCGCGCCTGTTGGTGTTGGCTGATGACGGAGCCGAACGTTTTTATCGTCAGGTGGAGAGGCTGCTGCGCCGTTACGGCCCCCGGGTGCTGGCAGTGCGTCTTGAGGCGGATGCGGATGCGTTGGGTGAGTTGATCTTCGGCACCAACGGTCGCGCCCGGCTGTTGATGCTCAATCATAAGGAGGCGGTCAGCGCGTTCCTCCTGGCTATGACCGATACACATACAGGGTAACCTGGTCTGAGGATGACA
>JAKLQB010000546.1 GCA_022013615.1 Desulfobacterales bacterium
GATTTCACTTTTACTCAGATTGTCAAAAACCAGCTTTTCTATACTTCTTACTCTTATTGGGGAAATTCCTTTATTGCGAGCCAACCTAACAGGGTCGAGCCAGAATTTACATTCGCCATCCGTTGTTGCGACATGAATGTGAGCTGTTTCTTTTCCTTCATCTGAATAAAAGTGAAATCTGTAAGATCCGATTCTTAAAACTGTTGGCATATCTGAAAAAAATCCCAAAGCTAATGAAATCTAAGAAAATCTATAGCTTAATTTAATTAATTTGCACGATACTGTCAATAGAAAATCTCTTCCCATAGAGGGCTTTGAGTCGGTTGACAAGTATCGTGGGCAATAATGGGGACATTTTATATTCGTTCTGTCAAGCATGAATTAGAAGAATAAAAGCCTCAGCGCACTCAGCGTGCTCCGCGGTAAGATGTTTTGGTTTTCACCGCTGATGGCAGGGACTTTACTCGCAATGTTCAGGGTCAATGTCAAGAATGAGAGCTATTGACGTCTTTATGAGTTGGATTTCGTCGTTTGTAATGCTTCCGATCTTTTCCGCAAACCTCTTATGGCTAATTGCCCTAACCTGAAAACAGTCAACTACCGATTTTTTCTGAAGTCCGTTATTAGAGTTGGGTTCTAAGGTAACAAAAAATGGGTTTTCCTTCCAATACGGGCTCCAGCCAGTTATGGGCACAACAATGGCAAGTTTAAGGTGTTTGGCATGACCACCGTTTAAGATTACTACCGGCCTCTTTTTCTTGATTTCATCCCAAATGGTTGGATCAAGGTTTACCCAATAGATTTCACCGGTCTTCAAATTCTTCCCCTTCTATCGATTCGAAAAGGTTATCATACGCAGCTTTCCCAATCATCTCGATGGCCTTCATCCTTTTCAGTTCCCGAAGCCTTTTGCGGTCTTGCTCCACTTTGGCATTAATAGCCTCTCGCATATACTCACTCAGGCTTCTGAAACGTAAGTCTTTATAGAATTTCTTGATGAATTCATAATCTTTTGGATTAATCTGAACTTTGGTTTGAATCAGCATATTATTGCCCCCCATTTTTTGTTTATTGTACTATAATATGGCCCTAATATCAAGGCCTAAAATTTAGGGAAATAAATCGTTATTAATCCATCCTGATGTCGGGATGAGAATGGAAAGGGTTCTCTCGTTTTCCGCGAAAATAGAAATGATATGTGAGACAGGATCTACGGGATTTACAAGATCATTTGGCCCGGCTTCCGGTCGGGCCAAATACTGCGTCCGGACTGGGGAGGGGAATACGGCGAAGGGCGTGGAGCATAGGGCATGGAGCGATTGACTATTTTCGGTTGACTATTGACTATTGTATATCACCGCAGAGGACGATTAACGATTGACTAATGACTATTGACTATTGACTATTGTATCTCACCGCAGAGGGCGCAAAGATCGCAGAGAAAAGATTTTGTTGGTATTAAAAGAAATAAAAACTCTGCGTTCTCTGAGTCTCAAGTGAGGGAAACGAACGGGCGAGAGGGCAAGGGGCATGGAGCATAGGGCATAGGGCAGAGAGCAAGGGCAGAGAGCAAAACTATTTTAGGGATTTTTGAAAGCTTGTTATTTGTCGGCACAGACTATCAAGTTCATCTAACAGCCTATCCAGGGCCTCCCTTGTTATCAGTTTTCTTCTTTGCAAGAGTATCAAAATGTTAGCATTTTCGAAAGTGGACCTCCGGGCTATGTTTAAGAATTGTCGGAATTCCTTTTTAGAGGAAGAACCTGAGCCTTCAGCGATGTTGTTTGACATAGACATCCCAGAACCTCGGAGCTGCTCAGCAAATCGATATAATTTCCTTTGTCCCAGTTCATCTGCAATATCGAAAAGTTCATCGGCTATCTGGATTGATAATTGCCAAATTCTTAAGTCCTGAAATCTAAATTTTGCCATCGCTACTGTCTCCTTTCGTCTGCTCTCTGCCCTATGCCCCATGCTCTCTGCCCTTCGCCCTACGCCCTACGCTCCATGCAAAATAACGTACATAATAAACTGAACTAACGCAACAAGTCACTCTAATGCATAAACAGTCCAAAATCTACGTGGCCGGCCATCGGGGTTTGGTAGGATCAGCGATAGTTAGGAAGCTCCGGGAATTGGGGTATGAGAATCTTGTCTGTAAGGCTCACAATGAAGTGGACCTCATGAGGCAGGATGAGGTTGAGCAGTTTTTTGATCAGGAACGGCCTGAATA
>JAKLQB010000547.1 GCA_022013615.1 Desulfobacterales bacterium
GGAACCATGTTTCTGTGGGCCCCCTTTTATGCCACAGGCGCCACGGGCACACTTCTCAGAGAGTTAAAAGATCCCAAGTGGATAATTGAGTCAATGGCCGAAGAAAAATGCACTGACGTCCTTTTCGTGGTACCCATTGCCATTGCCATACTCAATGCCATCAAGAACGGAGATATCAAGCTTTCCGATTATGATCTTTCCAATTGGAAATATATGGAGATTGGCGCACAGCCGGTACCATTTGATGTCATGAAGAACCTCGTTAAAACCCTCCCGTGCGCTGTTTCTAATATTTATGGGATCACCGAGGGGGGTGGGGGTGGACTATTCAACCTCTATCCGGAAGAGGTATTGAAACATCCCGGCTCCATAGGTAAACCCACATTTGGTGTGGAGGGCAAAATAGTCGATCCTGAAGGCAAAGAACTCCCTGCCGGCGAGGTGGGAGAATTGATTTTCACCACCAGCCGCATGATGAAGGGGTATCATAATAATCCGGAAATGACTGCCGAAACCCTGAAAAACGGCTGGCTTTATACGGGTGATCTCCTGAAAACCGACGAGGAAGGCTACTTTTATATTGTTGACCGGAAAAAAGATATGATAACCAGTGGAGGAGAAAATATCTTTCCGGTGGAGATTGAAGACGCCCTCATGGAACACCCGAAGATTGATGACGTAGCCTGCATTGGATATCCGGATGAAAGACTTGTGGAAATTGTCATGGCCATTATTCAATTGAAAAAGGGAGAAACCATGACCGAGGAGGAGCTTATTAAATTTGCCATGACAAAGCTGGCCAAGTTTAAGCTGCCCAGGAAGATGGTGTTTGACCAGGTCATGAGGAATCCTACGGGCAAACTTATGAAACCCGAGATGAGAAAAAAATACACCGGCCGCAGGGAGGCATTCCAAAAGCTTGATTAGGGTGACAGCAACTCGTATTAGGCCTTTTCCATCTTTCTCCGCCTCGGGCGGGTGAACGGAGCTATCCAAGTACGTGGATACTACCGAGCCCTATCCTACGGAAATCTCCTGGCAGGAAGATACATTTGAATTCATAAAACCGGATGAGTTCGAAAACCTGGGGATCAATCCGGCAGATATCCCCTTGGGGACCTTTCCAGCCCTGAAACACCCTACCCACATCCAGAGCAGGTTCGGCGGAAATGCTTACGGATTCGGCCTTTTTGAGGCCTACGAACGGTTAGAGCCGAATAATGTCAAGCTTATCCAGTCCATCACCCTGGATAATCCCGAAGATATCAGGCATCACTATAGAGAACTCAATGAAATATATAAGAGAATCGGGTTATTAATAAGGTTTTCAAGTCTTGGGAAACTCTATTATATGATTCCTTCACATCTGGTGTCCAGCACACTCACCCACATTAAATCCAAGGTTGACGAAATCACTAAAATAGTGAATGACCTTCTTGAGCGGTCCTGGGAAATAGGCCTATCCGATGAACAGAAGCACAGGCTGAATGATCTGTATGAATTGCGGAAGGACAGTTTAAAAGGAGACAAGCTCTCTGAAATTGATGGCATTCTTAAAACAATAAATGATTCTCAAGCACTGCAGGACTATTGGGACAGCGTGAAATGGTATTTGCAGGCGAACCGCCGGTTTTTTGGAAAAGAATTTGAAAATCTTATTGCAGGAAAATTTGATGAACTGAGGAGCAGAATACTATTCAAAATACTTACTTAACAGCTCCTTGGTCTTGACAACATTAATATTCAGGCCCAACTCTTTTCTGTCAAACCCCATGGCCAAACCCAGTAGTTGCGTTAAGTATAATACGGGTAAATTATAATCTGTACCGAATTCCGACTCAATGCTTTTCTGATTGTCATCATACATCACCGAACAAAAAGGGCACACGAGGCACATGGCATCTGCCCCGGCATCAACAATATCATCCAGTTTCTCTTTTGCCACAGACATGGCCACATTTTCCTCCACAGGAAGCACGGGCCCCCCACAGCATCTCTTTTTGCCCGGGTAGTCAATAACCCTGGCGCCGGTCAGCGCTACCAGGGTTTCCAGGGATTTCGGGTTTTCCACATCATCAAAACCATCATAGATTTCAGAAGGCTTTAGGTAATGGCATCCATAATGAATAGCTGTCTTGAGATCACTCAGGTCTTTTATTAAATGTTCCTTTATCTTCTCTATTCCAATGTCTTCAAGTAGGATGCGAGCAAAGTGTCTTACCTTGACCCCACCGCCATATTTAAGCCCTGTCCTGGATAATTCGTCATTTATCTGCTCCCTGTCAGGGCCGTCTTCGGACAGACTATGCGCGACTTCCGTCAATTGTGAAGCACAGGAACTGCATAAGACGCATATATCCAAATCCTTTTCCTGGGCCAGGCATAAGTTGTAAGCACCCATGATTTCAGCAGACTTATAGTCGCTGGCCTTCATAGGAAACCCGCAACAAATAAATTCCTCCACATCTATCAGTTCGATACCAAGTTTGTCTGCAACCTTTCTCGCGGAGAGTTCGTAATTTCTAGATCTTGCCGGAATAGTGCAGCCCAAAAAAAATGCGTATTTCATAGATGAGTCCCTACAGGTGGAAACAGTTTTTCCACCACATTACAGGAAGTGGGTATTGGAGGCAGGGCGACTTTAGCCCGTTTCTTGTTGTCAAAGTCATCTATTGGGTATATCCTGCCTTTACCTTTGATAGTGTCCCGCTGTACCCTTATCCCAGTGGGCATATTTCCCTCTTTAACGGCTAAATTTTTCAGAAGGGTCATAAACTCGGTAATGGTTACCCCCTGGGGACATCTCTCCTGGCATGCATAACAGCTCGAACAGAGCCATATGAAATCGCTTGCAAGAACTTCCTCCTTAAGACCATAAAGCGCCATACGTATTATGCGAAGGGGGTTGAAATTATTGTTGACTGCAGTAATAGGACAGCTTGCGGTGCACGTACGGCACGTGAAGCAGGCCGATATTTTTTCTCCCCCCGGCTGGCTGGCCAGCTCTTTTTTAAAATTTGAATCTGCCCGATCCAGGTTAATTTTATCCAATCAAAACCCCTTTCCGAAAAAACAATTGCATATAACTACATTATAACTATAATGTAGCTTTTTGCAATAAAAATCCATACAAAAAGCAACCTCCAGTCTGTATAATATGTGCGCATTAATTTTGAATTCGTAACTTCTCAATACGTTCTGAAAGATATTGGAGCCATGCGGGTCTCTTTTTTAAAGGTCGCAAAGCCCTGCCTCATTTCATTGAACGGCGGATTGGCCTTAAAATTCATCTGAGGACAGCCCCATAAGAGATCAGTTCCATAAACGGCCATCTTTTCCGCCTGTGCTGAGGTAGTATTTTAGAGTCACGGGGGCGTTGGGCGA
>JAKLQB010000548.1 GCA_022013615.1 Desulfobacterales bacterium
CTGTTTTGAGGCAAAGGGGGACCTGAAGACAGCCATGGAGACCTTGATCCCTGTTGTTGAGATCCCTGATAATTCGTTCAGGGAACCAGCCATGTTGAGCCTGGCACGCCTTTACCGGCTTGACAATAGGCCTGAAAAGGCGAGGGAGATTCTCAACGAATTCGTTGAACAGCACGCAGATTCTCCCTTACTCCCCTTTGCCAAGGCACAACTTTGAATAGACAAAACCTTTTTTATACAGGAGTGCTGCCATGATTATTACGGAGATTTTGGCCAGAAATGCCAGGATGTACGGGGATGAGATTGCCCTGATTGAAAGGGAGCCTGCAAACAACGGGAGGGTTACCATAACATGGAAAGAATTTGATGATATGGCCAACCGGGTGGCCAATGCCCTTATCGCGAAAGGCATAAAAAAAGAGGATAAGATTATCCATTTGATGATGAATTGTATTGAGTGGCTTCCCGCCTACTTTGGCATTCTGAGAACAGGTGCGTGGGCCGTACCGCTTAATTTTCGGTTTATGGCTGAAGACATCCGGTATTGCGCTGAAATCGCCGAGGCCAAGGCAATTATCTTTGGCGAGGAATTTGTTGACCGGGTAAATACCATCAAAGGTGATTTGGTGACCATAAAGGACTATGTGTTTGCGGGTCCTGTCCATATGATGCCGGATTATTCAGAGAGCCTTGAAGCATTTTTGAAAACAGGACCTGCTGAAAATCCTGATGTTCCCCTTGGCCTCCTGGACGAGGCCGCCCTTTATTTTACGTCCGGAACCACGGGCAAACCAAAGCCTATTCTTCTGACCCACAGGAACCTGGAAGCAGCATGCATTGTTGAAAACCGCCACCACAACCAGACCCATGAAGATAATTTCCTGTGCATCCCGCCTCTTTACCATACCGGGGCCAAAATGCACTGGTTTGGGAATTTTATCGTCGGTGCCAAGGCGGTGATCTTAAAGGGTATCAAACCCCAGTGGATTCTTGAGGCCGTCTCCGAAGAAAAGGCGACTATTGTCTGGCTTCTGGTGCCCTGGGCGCAGGATATCCTGATTGCCATTGAAAATGGAGAAGTGAAACTGGAGGATTATGAACTGGATCAGTGGCGCCTGATGCATATCGGGGCACAGCCTGTGCCCCCAAGTCTAATAAAAAACTGGAAAAAGATCTTTCCACATCACGACTACGATACAGACTACGGGTTGAGCGAAACAACGGGTCCCGGTTGCGTCCATTTAGGGATCGAGAATCTTCATAAAATAGGCGCCATCGGCAAACCTGGGTTTGACTGGGAATACAGGATTGTGGACTCAGATCTCAAACCCGTGCCCAAAGGCGAACCAGGCGAATTAATGATCAAAGGCCCGGGGGTAATGAAAGAATACTATAAGAATCCCGAGGCCACTAAGGACACAATCTTTGACGGGTGGCTCCTCACAGGAGACATGGCCAGGATCGATGAGGACGGGTTCATCTGGCTCGTGGACAGGAAAAAGGATGTTATCATCACAGGAGGAGAAAATATCTTCCCGGTGGAGATCGAAGATTTTCTCATGGAAAACAAAAAGGTCCAGGATGCAGCCGTAATCGGTATGCCCAACGAGCGGTTAGGTGAAATTGTGGCCGCTATCGTAAAAATTAAACCGGGACAAGCGATGACTGAAGAGGAGTTTATGGCCTATTGTGAGGGCTTGCCACGGTACAAAAGACCAAGGGCAGTCTTCTTTGGCGATGTCCCCAGGAATCCTACCGGCAAAATCGAAAAGCCAAAGCTCAGGAAACAATATGCCGGCATGTCAGAAAGTTTTAAGATATAAGTACGGACACCCTCCTAGACCTCCTTACCCTGAAAAAACGAGAAAATACTTTCTGCCAAAGCCCGGTTTATTCCCTGGACGCTGACCAGTGCTTCCACAGTTGCTTCTGCAACGGCATTTATGCCACTAAAATGCCTGAGCAGGAGCTTCTTTCTTTTAACACCAATACCAGGGATAAGGTCCAGTTCGGATCCCTTTAGGTTTTTTCCCCTCAGCTTCCGGTGGTAGGTTATGGCGCGGCGATGAGCCTCATCTCGAATTCGCATCATTAGAAACAATACAGGATGATCGGCCCTGAGCCCTATGGGATTTTTCCGCCCCGGAATATATATCTTGTCGTGTTTTTCCTGCTGATTCTTATCCTGCTTTGCGATAGATATTACCTCCGGAGCATCAGGATTCTCCTGCCGGTCCAGCACATTCTTAACAACTGCAAGATGCCCTTTGCCCCCATCCACTAAAAACAGGTCAGGCAGATGCCCTTTAGATACTCTTCTCTCCACCAGTTCTGCCATCATTCCGTAATCATCGATGCCGTTAACCGCGTTTATCCTGTAGTTTCGATATCCTGATCTATGAGGCAGTCCATCAACAAAGGAGACGATGCTTCCCACTGCCTCATCCCCTTGCAGGTTGGAAATATCGAGTCCCTCTATGTAATGGGGAGGCATTTTAAGTTTCAGAACCGACTGGACAATGCTTACGAGGTCCTCTTTTTGGCTCTCCCAACGGCCTTTCAGCAGGTTTTCCGCATTGGCCACCGCCATCTCGACCAGTCGGAGCTTTTCTCCCCTGAGAGGTCGATGGATCACAACCTTGTGCCCTGACAAATCACTGAGCCATTCTGTAATGGGAAGAAGATCTTCAACCGGCTCAGAAATGAGAATCCGTTTGGGGATAAAGGCCTCGCGACGATAGTACTGCTTCAAAAAGCCCTCCATGACCTCCGCAGAATCGCAGGGCTGATTCTTGAATATGTAATCGCGACTGCCCATCAGTGAGCCCTTGCGGACAAACAGGATTATAAGCTGATGCATGCGCTCTTTTTTGGCCAGCCCGATGATGTCTTCATCTTCCATTCTCGGCGATACCACGTGCTGCCGTTCCACTGTCTTTTCTATAGCTCTAATCTGATCCCTTATCCCTGCAGCCCTCTCAAATTCCAGATGCTCCCCTGCCTCAACCATCTTTTTTCGCAACTTTTCTGTCAGCTCCCGATTACGGCCTTCCAGAAACAGCCTGACCTGTTGAACCACCTCGCGGTACTTTGAAACAGGGATATCAAGCGTGCAGGGACCGAGGCATCGATCCATCTCGTAATTCAGGCAGGGTCTTGTGCGTTTCGGCAGCCCCCTGGTTTTACATTTCCGGATCGGAAAAATTCGTTCAATAAACCTGAGCGTACTGCGCACCGCATTGGCAGAGGAAAAGGGGCCAAAGTAAAGGGCTCCGTCCTTCCTGATCCTTCTTACAATACCCAAATGGGGATACGGTTCATTGATGTCAAGCCGGAGGCAGGGATATCGCTTGTCGTCCCTGAGAATAACGTTGTAGCGTGGCATAAACTTCTTGATGAGATTGCTCTCAAGGATAAATGCCTCTTTTTCGGTTGAAGTGAGCAGATAATCAAGGCCTGAAGCCCTTTTCATCATCAGGGAGGTTTTGTCAGGGAGGTCAGAAGGAGGCCTGAAATAGGAAAGGACCCTTTTCCGGAGGTTTTTGGCCTTTCCCACATAAATTACACGCCCGGAAAGATCCTTAAAAAGATAAACGCCTGGTCCGTCCGGAACCGTGTGTCGCAATTTCTCCGGATCCAGATTGTGTTGGGAATGAAGAGGCTGCTCCATATCAGGAATCGTAACACTCCACGGGGAGGCGCTTTGTCATTATAACGAGGTTATGGGCCTGCCCTTCCCCACCCATGAGGTAGTTTTTGAGGACGGCCTCTTTAATAAAGCCCAGCTTTCTGACACCGTTGATAAGAGAGGCATCCCTGTCCTGGACTAAACGCATAACCAGCGTCTGCAATCCCAATGCCATAGAAAGGTTCACGAGGTCAAGAAGCATCCAGGTTCCCAGGCGTCTATCACGAAAACCTGGATCCACGGAAATCCTCACCTTTCCGATATGGCTTTTGGCACCGTAGCGCTTCATCATGAGGACCGCATTGCCAACAATTCGCCCTTCCAGCAAGGCAACAATGGAAATCACCCTGTTGGGATCCAAATTGGTTATCCAGTCAGCAATCAGCCCGGGGTCGGACACATCATGGTTCAGGAACCACAAATCATCCGCGGATAAACGCCTGAACATCTCAAACAGGGCATTCTCATCTCCGTCCTTAAGTGGTCTCAATGTAACGCCGGTCCCATCTTTTAGGATGACTTCTTTTGGATAATCCTTAAGCAGTTCGGAAAAATCCCGCTGACATCTCATCCTCTACGGCTCCTTTTTTTGTAACAGTTTAGCTGTTTGAAAATAATGTAACAAGGGCCACGGGTATCTCTTTCAGAAGGGTCGCAAATACCTGCCTCATTTCATTGAACGGCAGATTAGCCTTAAAATTCAGCCAGGACAGCCCCAAAAGACAGACTCCTTTATAACAGTAGCCTTATCTGCCTGCTCCGTGCTTCTATATAAGGTCACGGGGGCGTTCTACTATCTCAGAAGAATTTTTGTTGCGGCCCTTCTGAAAGAGATACCCGTGGCCCGACAATCCAATAATTTTTTCAACTCGCTAAAATGTAACCTTTTTTTAATGCGAGCGTTTCGTATTTTGTGCTTTGAATTTCCGGTTTATCCGAGACAGGGTTCATATGCAAGGATATTGGTTGCATATCCGCAGGTTAAATGATAGTTAGGTGTCCAGTCAAGACCATTATCCGTTGGTCAAAGGAGTTTTGGGGTGATATTTATGTGGATAAGGCGCTCTCCAGGTCTCTTCCTGTTTACGGTGCTTTTTACCATGACTGCTTGTTCCACGACAAAACCCCAAATGCCACCCCTCGCGTCCATAGAGGGTGTGCAGGGCCACTTCCGTATTGGCCGTATTATCCATCTAAAGACAGGGAAAGCCATCTCATTTGACCAGCTTATCGATCAAGTGGGGCCCAGGAGACTGATCTTTATTGGAGAAGTCCACAACAACCCGGAGCATCATCTCATACAAGTCCAGATTCTCCAGGCCCTCATGAGCCGATACGCGCCCC
>JAKLQB010000053.1 GCA_022013615.1 Desulfobacterales bacterium
GGGGGGAGTTAAATCACTCATCAATAACCTCCTGAAATTGTAGCAATAAAATGATTACTCGCCTCGGAATGAGACGGCGGTATCCCTTTGATACCTGCTCCGCAAGAGCCATTTTCACCTTATCATGAAACCATATCGCAATCAAGAAAAACAGGGTAATTTTAGACCTTTAAAAAAACAGGGGGCCTACACTCAACGCTTCAATCGCGCTCACGTCTCTGACGGTCTCTTATTCAGAGGAGGAAGAGCTTCTGGCATGGAGGAGAGGGAGGCCTAACGAGGCGCGCAATGTAGTGATCTATTTGTTGAGGCAACTAAGGGGGTTCTAAGTTGAAGGAAATTGGAACGGAATTTGGTATAAGCAGCTACAGTACCGTTAGCAAGATAATAGAGAGGACAAGAAATTTTTCTATTGGCCCTGCGCCAGGCTTTGATTTGTTTGTACATGGCACTAATTACACGGCTCAGGTCTTTAGTTTTATTGCGTGATAATCTTTTAAATTCAAGAAAGGGTATCACGTTTTACACTCGTTTCAGTGGCAGCAGCGGGGACCTTTACTGCCAAACTGTTTCTTGTTGGCCTCGGCCAAACGGTCCAGAAAACGACTAATCAGCCCTTTCTGTTTCATAGGCCTGAGGTCCAGGTACTTTTTTGGATCCTTTTCAAAGGCCTGAAGACATCCCTCGGCGCAGAAGTAGTAACTACGACCTTGGTAGCTGGCTACAAAGGCTAAATTACCAGGGGATATTTTCATACCACACACGGGATCTATAAGTGATTCTGTAGAAACTGCTAATTTTTCCATTGCAAAACCTCCCTATGAAAAAAAGGGGGGCGAATCATGTAGTTCAACCCCCTTTATTTAAAGGTTAATTCCAACAGGCACCTGGACCGTAGCCCCTCATGTGCCATCCATAGCCCATGCCATGTCCATAGCTTAATCGGGTTTCAGGATTGATTTTGCGAGCCTCAAGCTCATAATTAGTCCTTTTTTCATCCAAATTGGCACGAAGATCATTTATCTCTTTCTGAATCTCTTTTGCCTTTTTGACATCAGGATCTGAGCTATTGAGCAGATTGCTGAGTTCTGTTGACTTTTTCCAGAGCTTGTTTCTTAGATCTGCAGTTTCATTATAGTATTCCTGATCGAGCTTCTCTATTTTGTTCCACTGATCCCTGGACAGCTCACTGTCTCCTCTCCCATATTGCTGGGGGTAACCCGGGCTCCTATCTTCATAGCCCATCATGTGGTGACCTCTTCCCCAACTGGGCCACCAGGCAAGTGCCGGAATGGCTAAAGCTAATGCCAACAATGAAATCCCTGAAATGATTATAACTTTTTTCATGATAATACCTCCATAATGAATTTTGTTTTTCTGGTATTTATATTAAGCAAGAGGTGTGCCACAATGTGGTAGTATAATTTAACTTGTTGATATTGTTTGAGTTGTTTGGTTTATCGTTTTTGGAATTCATGATTTCAATGAAAAGGAAGCAGTGAACTGGGTAATAAGTATCCATATTGCTGTAGTCGACATGGGTAATAAGTATACATACCTAGATATTTATCTAACAAAGGAGAGCGATTTATGTTATTGTCTTTCGTCATGTATGGCCTTAAACGTTCGGGTATTTTAAGGAATCAATATCATGAAGCAGATTGCCCCTTCAGACCTTACAAGAAAAAGATACGACCGGCTTGCGTTTATCTATGATCTCTTTGAGTCTCCTATGGAATGGCTCAGGTTCGCTTCGTGGAGGGCGGGCCTCATGAATAAGGTCAAGGGTAGACAGGTTTTAGAAGTTGGAGTCGGGACCGGAAAGAATCTCCCCCATTACTCAAGAGATATA
>JAKLQB010000549.1 GCA_022013615.1 Desulfobacterales bacterium
CGGAAGCGGGGACGTCCATCAATAAGTAACTAACTCGACCTTTTGTAAGGTCTAGGGGGACGGTCATAAGAACATAAATAACTCGGCATCCTGTAGAGGTATTAGACCCCAGTTGAACACCCAGAGGGTCCCGGCTCAACAGGGCAGGCGGGGTAAAGATATTTTTGTTCAGCTTTCACGTGGAAGCAGGATGCTCGTACTTTTGTTGTTTTCTTTCTTGAATCGTGAAGGTCGATAAGGGATTTTTTCTGAAAGTTTAAAATATAGAGACCTTTGGCACCAAGCGAATCTGAGTCGGCTCATAGAGATTTCAATAGTTGCTTGTATCTGTTATGGTCACCAATCCAATACCAAACGACTAAATCCCTCTCCCTAACTGCGAGAGCCCGATAGTCCAAATTTACCCTAACCGACCAAATATTATCTTCGGAATTTACACACTTGAAGCGTAGCGAAGGATGGAAGGGATTCTCCTTCCAAAGTTCAAATTTAACAATAATTCTGTCTGGAAAGCGGGACGTCCATGATTTTATGCGTTTCTTAGCTCTTTCTAAGGAGCACTATTGCCCCGTCGCTTTTCTCATAGCTCTTACCGCAAATGAGACACATCAGATCGTCTGACAATCGTTCGCCGCATTCACAGGCCCAGCCTATCTGATTCCCCGGGTTTCCAACCACCAAAGCATGATCCGGTACGTTTCTGTTGACAATTGCGCCAGCTCCAATAAAAGCATAGCGGCCAATAGTAACCCCACAGATAATGGTGGCATTCGCGCCGATGGTAGCGCCCTTCTTTACCAGCGTCGGCCTCACCTGGTCCATCTTGCGTATCTCAGCGCGGGGATTGTACACATTGGTGAAAACCATCGATGGCCCACAAAAAACTCCATCCTCAAGGGTAACGCCCTTGAACACGCTAACGTTGTTCTGTATCTTACATTTCTGTCCGATGGTCACATCCGGGCCGATGACTACGTTCTGTCCGATGTTACAGCTTTTGCCTATAATCGAGTTGGAGAGAACGTGAGAAAAGTGCCAGATCTTGGTGCCTTTGCCGATATTACAGTCACTGTCAATTACTGCGGTTTCATGCGAAAAAAAATCCTGACCTCTGACCTCCGACCTCCGACCTCCGACCTCCGTCCCCCCTCCGGTCAACAGACTTTCAGTAGCTTTTTCGAGGATTTCAAGGACTTCCACTCCGTTTTGCGCGTCCGCTATTTCAACAGGGGCTCCGTTGGTATGACTTGCAAAATATCTAAGTTCTTCTGTCAGGGGCATGCTTTTGTCATAAGGAATGATTTCGGTGGGACCATCGCGTTTTATCGGCTCTCCCTTTATCCAGTCTATTCCCTTTTCATAGAAAAGGATGTTCTTTTCATTAGAGGAATCCTCGTAGGAAAACATGCCTTTTGAGCCTATCACCACAATTCGATGTTCCTTGAATGGATGCAACCAGTTTACGAAGATGTGTCCCACTATATTATCAGGGTAGGTAAGGATCGTCATTGAAGAATCATGAATGTGCGGCTGCAGGAAAGCGCCGCCTCGGGAAACTATCTCTACTGGAAGTTTTCCGATAAAATACTGGAAAATAGAAATATCATGGGGCGCAAAGCTCCAGAGGATGTTCTCTTCGGTTCTTACTGTCCCCAGGTTTAACCTGTTGCTATAAATGTATTCAAGCTTGCCTATCTTTCCCGCTTCGATCAGATCCTTGATTTTCCGGATAGCAGGATGAAAAAGCAGGAGATGGCCCACCATAAGATTTACACCTTTTTCCTCGGCAAGTTCTTTAAGCAGTCTTGCTTCCTTTGCCTTGAGGGTAATGGGCTTTTCAACCAGGACGTGGTTTTCGTTGTTTATAATGACCTTGGCTATTTCGAAGTGGGTCTCGGCCGGGGTCGCCACTGTAAAGGCGTCAAAGCCATCTTTTACCGCATCTCTGAAATCCGAAAATGTCTTTACCTCAGGATATTGTTTTTGGAATCCGGCAAGTGCATCCTCATTATTGTCAACGATTCCCCCCAGGCAGCCCAGTTCATGAAACGTCTTTATGTGGTTTTTGCCCCAGCGGCCTGCGCCAATCACACAGATTCTCTTATCCATAAAACTCTCCTATCCAATTACATATAAGCCAATACAGGGTGATGTGGGGGTCAAGTCTTTGATTGACTTACCTTTAACTGCCAATGAGAGCTCAAAGATAGAAGCTCAAGGCTGAAAGATTTAAACTCACGTTAATGGGAGACGC
>JAKLQB010000550.1 GCA_022013615.1 Desulfobacterales bacterium
CTTCCGATTCATCCAATAATTGTCTTGCTTCCTTTTCAGAAATCTGCGTGTCCCCGAGAAACAACCGGGCATTAAAATTCAAAATTGCATCCATGCCAACAAAAGAGGGCTTTGAATCACCGGCGCTGAAATTCAGCCTTACACTTGATTTATTGCCCTTCCACCAGTTTGGAATTCTGCACAAAATACCTGATTCCTCAAAAACAGGGATCTCCTTTAGAAATGAAAATGCCTCTTTTGACGTCCAGGCAAGGGGATGAAACAGTTCTCCGGTTTCAAGAAGATCTGAAATCAGTGGACTTTTTTTCTCGGCTATATGAACCGTTGCAAGAAGCTTTAAGAGCTTTTCATTATCGTCTTCATATTCCTGCAATGCGTGTTTGAGGGGGAGATGTTTGGACCGTCCCTGCCTGTTCAGCCGGGTGGAATAGGTTGCCATAAAAGCAAACGGATAATTTTCACTCTTGTTTTCAACAAGATGAAAAAAAATCCTACCTACAAGATGTACATTAGGGCTGTAAGCCCTTATAAAATCTTCAACAGTTCCGCCATAGGATTTGATCGCAAGGGTAAATGCATCGTTTAATCCAGACCATACAGACTCAAGCAATTCCAAGCTTAAATATTCTGAGCCAATCATCAATGGGGCCCGCTCTAAATGGGTTCTTAATTCATCTTCTTCTGCTAAGACCTTTACTTTATGACGTAGTATTTCCAAATCAGGTGTTTGGCACAATCTCCTGGCAAAAGTCCCGGTAAAATTCCGCCAATAATCAAGAGAAGGGGAAAGTGAGACCTGGTGATCGCAAAAGCCCAAAAACAAGAGCCATGAATCGGCATCAGCAGAGAACTGTTTGTATATTTCTTCCTGCAGCAGCCGGCTGCTCTTGTTTATTGCATCCTGCGTATCCGCCCATTCCAACTGAAACGAACCATTTGGCATAACAACAACGTTTAATTCCTGATTCATCATTTCCTGCACGGGCTTACTCTCAAGCTATGTCAGTTGATCGTTTTCACTTGTCCGTCGAAGTAAGAAGAAAACCAGGTACGGACGACCAGGTTTTAAAGTTTACATTTTAGATTTGATAACCGTTATAGAGGAATCAACAATTGATATGAATGTTACCAATAGTCATTCGGCCGCTCCAGTATGTTTTTGACCCTCTTCTTTATACTACTTGATCCGAAACCTTAGTTCCTTTGCTCACTTTAGCACTTAAATACGTAAGGATCTTTTCTACATCACAGTGTGCCTCAAAGTGATCGGCCAGGCGGTCGTACTGGTGAAAACGTGCAAGCCTCCCCTGACTGGAGACTCTCTCTTTCAGGCCTTTGGCCCTACGAAGGGTATTTATAAAGTCACCCCTGAAGCCAGGGGAATCCAGAACGCCGTGGACATAGGTGCCCGAAATCTGCCCCCCGTTGACAAACCAGCCATCAGTCCAGGTCGTCTTATCCCCAGGCGGATGAATCTTTAAGAACGGCTCTCCTTCACGGCCCAGGGATCTGGTCCGTCCCATATGTATCTCATAGCCGTTTACCCGCTTTTGATTTAGCAGGCAGATCCCCGTTACCCTTTGGACAACTTTTTGACCTTCCAGAATAGTGGTAATAGGGAGAAGCCCCATTCCTTTGACTTGGTTTCGTTTCGACTCTACACCAAAAGGATCCTTGATCCTCTCTCCCAGGAGCTGATAACCCCCACAGATGCCAAGAACTCTGCCGCCTCCTTTAGCAAATCTTGAAATGACCTGTTTCCACCCTGTACGGGCCAACCAGACGGCATCTTCCATCACATTTTTCGCGCCCGGTAGGATCAGGCAGTCGTATTGCCTTGAAAATTCTTGAGATTTAGAAAGGTAATTGACCACCACATAGGGCTCCCTGTCGAGGATTTCAAAGTCCGTGAAATTGGAAATGGATGGAAGTCTCACTACACCTATATTAACTGTACTTGGACCAACTGGCCCGGCTTTTCGTTTATCCTCCTGGACCGCAACAGAGTCTTCGGAATCGATGACAATATCCTTGTAGAACGGGACAAGACCCAAAACGGGCTTGCCAGTTTTTTGCTCAATATATTCTATGCCTGATGAGAAAAGACGTGGATCTCCACGGAACTTGTTGACCAGAAATCCGATGGTAAGCTCTCTCTCTTTTCGGGTCATAAGATGATAACTTCCAATTATCTGTGCAAAGACGCCTCCACGATCAATATCCGCAACCAGAATACAGGGAGCGCCAACTGCCTTTGCCATGGAAAAATTGACAAGGTCATTCTCCTTGAGGTTCATCTCACAACAGCTTCCTGCCCCTTCCATGACAATAAGGTCGTATTCTCTTGCCAGCCGATCATAGGATTCCATAACAGCATTTTTCAGCCTGGGTTTGAAGTCATGGTAGGCAAAGGCATCCATTTGCCCGAACACCTTTCCGTGAAGGATAATCTGGGAACCCTGGTCTGTGGAAGGTTTCAGGAGGATGGGATTTATGTGTACTGAGGGTAGCACGCCGGCAGCTTCGGCCTGTACAACCTGCGCCCGACCGATCTCGCCTCCCTCAATTGTGACGTAGGAATTGTTGGACATGTTCTGGGCCTTAAAAGGGGTAACCTTGTAACCCTTTCTCTTAAATATCCGGCAAAACGCTGTAGTGGCGATGGACTTTCCCACATCGCTGCCGGTCCCCAGAAACATGATGGCTCTGGCCATTTCCTTACTCTTCCAACTGTAGCGAATCTGCGCCTCAAACTGACGAGACTCGTCCCGTCAGAGGTCTTGTATTTGCTTCACTTTTCAATTCCACTTCTTGCCTGGATGCCTTTCTGATAGTAATGTTTTATCCCCTTCATCTCCGTTACCGGGTGAGCCTCCTCTATGACCCTGGGATCTGCCATCCTGCCTGTAATGATCAGCTCAACACCTTCTAACTTTTCCTGCATGAAATCCGGCAAGTCTTACACGGAAAAGAGATTATAATAGAAAGAGTTCATTTAGAACTTATAAGATATCCCAAGGAGAAAGTTGATCTTTGGTGACGGGAAAAATGCTTCCTCCACAACAGGGAAACCACCGAGAACCCCATATTCCGAATATTCTTCATTTGTTATGTTATTGACATTCAGAAAGGCTGTCAGATGTCTCCAGTTATATTTGAACTTTGTGTTAAGAATGACATAATCATCCTGATTACTAAAATCATTCGAAAAATCACTTATGAAAGGCCGCTCACCGATATAAACCCCATTTACCGCAATAGAAAATCCTCTTCCTACATTAAACAGGGTGTCTAACGTTGCTTTGTGTCTGGGAACATTTGGCACATCTTTTCCCTCAAATTGACCTCCCCTTATCGTTGCAGCGGTATAGGTATAGCTTCCGCTCAAGGTCACTTTCTCAAATTCTTTGATAAGAGAAATATTCACACCATCACGGCGAGTCTTACCGTCCAAATTCTCGTTTGCAAAGCTTGTTGGGTTATAAAGGATTTCGTCTTTTGTGTCGATCCGAGAAAGGTTTATGTTTGCATAGAAGCTGTCAGTGAAATAGTGCCTGATCCCGAATTCGTAATCATCTGATGTTTGAGGACCCAAGTCGCTGTTTATGGTACTTGTAAAAAAGCTGAAGATCTCATCCAGGACCGGATATCTGAAACTCTGCGAAAAACTGAAATACGCGTAGGACTTCTTATAGAAGTTATAATTGATGCCTGCGGTGACCAGGTTTTCGTCGAGTTTTGTCCGGTTAGGTGTGCTGGGTTGAAACTTGAACTCTGCCCGATCATGTCGGTATCCTCCAGATAGTGTGAGATTGTCCATGAGACTAATCTCGTCATGGAAATAGTACCCATAGTTCACCTTTTCTAACTTAAATGTGCCTTGAGTCAGAAAACCAAAGAATAGTGAGGTGTTTACAATATCCTCTTCTGTGTCCACAAAGTCAAGACCAAGGGTTAAGCTATTATTCAATCCTAATATCTTTTCTTTCAAAACAATCTGGGGTGAAACAGCAACCGTTTCAATCTGGGTGTCACCTGTAAAATTCCCACCACTAAATGTTGCAAAGGTCAATGAGTTTCTTTTTCTGAAAGAAAGATCTACCTTAAACAGGCTGTCATTGAAGAAGAAAAGTTCAGGGCCCCCTTGAACATAGTAGTCCTCAACATCGGCAAAGTCTTCTGGTGATAATGAATCCGTCCTTGATGCCCCTGCCGCAAAATCGCTCTTTTTCAACGCTCCGGGGAGTCCGGTGTCGTCTTCGTGATAGCCGGCCTTCAGATTGAATCTCATCAAGTCACCAAAATAGTAGTTCAGGTTCACACCAATATCCTTGGCTTCGGTGTCGCTGTTATCCCTATACCCGTCCGAATCCAGATAACTGCCTGATAAAGCGTAGGACAAATTGTCGAGAGAGCCACTCACCGAGGCGCTGGCTTTGAAAGTATCATAACTTCCGGCGAGGAGTTCACCTCCTGCGTGGAACTTATCTCCTTCCTTTGTGATGATATTAATAACACCTCCTGTAGCATTATCTCCATAGAGGACACTTCCTCTTCCGCCTCTAACAATTTCTATTCTTTTCACCCGCTCAAGGGCAACAACTGTCCAATCTGTCCCGCTCAAATCTGCCTGATTGATCCGTCTGCCATCAACCAATACCAGTGTATTTAATCCTGCGGTCTCCCCGAATCCGCGGATGTCAACATTGAAGTTTCTACCATTCCCTGTGATATCGTAAACCTGAAGACCCACCTGTGTCCTCAACAGATCAGGAATGTTATGTGCCGTGGAATTCCTGATATCCGTTTCGGTAATCACTGTTACGTTGGCAGGAACAGTAGCTATTTTTTCTTCATATCTGGTGGCGGTTACTACTACCTCTTCCATTGTAATGGGCGTTACCTCATCAGCCTGTTTCTCTTCCACCTGGCTGAATCCTGGAATGGTAAAAACAACCAAAATCACAAACTGAACTATGAGTTTTTTCATTTCACTGCCTCCTTTTCTGAAGTTTGAAATGGGTTTCCGGGTCCGGAACAAAAAATCCCCGGACCGAAATGAATCGATCCGGGGATTTCCCTTTTTTATCCTCGAGATCCTGTGGCTGCCCCTCTCTGTCCGCGAAGGTCATGCCCATCCGTTCAGGCAGGTCTTCTGACTTTCCCGCCCTTTCAGCGGCCTTCCCATTCCCGGATTAGAACAGTGGCACACAAAACTGAAAGGGTTCCCTTTTCCATATGGAAAGGGCGGGACTACAGCGACGGGCTCGTCCCCGCTTTTAACGGGGTTCCCTATTAAGCTCAAAACGAGCACCTGAACTTCTACCGTAAATATATATTGAAAGATCAAACCAAAGTCAACAAATATTTTTACTCTTTGATTTGAAAACGGATAGGTAATTTGACCCACATCTCTATTTTCTCATCTCCTCTTCTACCGGGTTCAAACAACCAGCCTTTGACCGATCTGATCGCAGCCTTGTCAAGAATAGAATAGCCGCTAGACTGAAATACTCTAAGATCTCCCACCCTTCCCTCTCGATTGACAAGCACCTCCAGGACAACTGTGCCCTGATAGCCTCTTCGCCTGGCTACTCTGGGATATTGAGGGGGAGGATTTTCGCGATATACCGGAATGGCCTCTCGTATGATCTGAGCGGGTGGGACCGAAGCCAGAGCCTCTTTACCATCTAAGTGAACCTTTTGATGGACCTCTTCTAATAAATCCGGAAAAAGATCAATATCTTGCTGCACTTCTTGGTCTTGATTTTCAAAAAACGATTCCGGCTCTGAAGGAGGTGGGGGCTCAAAAGGAAGAGGTTTAGGCGGTTTGGTGATGGGCTCGATCTTTTGTAGTTTCTTGTGGGTCGTGGGTTTGATAGTTTTCTTGATCTTTTTAGGAGGCTTTGACTCGACCTGTTTCCTTTTCGGCTCCTTTGTGATGGGCTTATGTTTTTTCCGGATGTCATCAGGTCTCTTTTGAGGAGGAGAAGGGGGCAAAGCTGGCCTTTTTGGCTGCTGATAACTCAATGTAAGAGCAATAGGGACAGGTCTTGGCCTGTCGGATATTCTCTTTTTCAGCCAATCCCCTCCTGCGCCTAAAAACAGCCCGTGTATTGCCAAAGTCAGGCCCAAAGGGAAAAGAAAACGTTTCACCGTTATTACTCTCGCTCTGCCTGGAGTGAAATCCGGCTAAGACCTGCCTGTCTTATCTGATCCAGCACATGAAACAGTTTCTGGTAGTGAAGCGTGCGATCAGCAAAAAGCAGGACTCCAACCTCTTTGTTCTCCCTGGCTTTCCTTGTCAAAACCTGGCTCAAGTTTTCCAGCAGTATCCTTTGCTTGTCCAGGTAGATTGTTCCATCTGCCCTGACTGTCACGGAGAGAATCAGGCTTTTTTCAATCTTGGCAGTGGATGAGGTGGGAAGAATAACTGGTAATCCGCGGTGTACGGCCATGGAAAGCATGGCATATATGAAAAAGACCAGGAGCAGGAAGACAATGTCAATGAGGGGGAGCATCTCAATGCGAGCCTTTTTGGCTGGTTGAACGTTGACCTTCATTCCTTCTCAATTCCTTTCTGATTGAGGGGCTGACTGAGTTTTTCATAAACAATTTCAAGGCTGGTTGAATATTTTTCTATTGCCAGCACGGCATTCTCAACCCGTGAATTGAAGTAGTTATAAGGAAAAACAGAAAGTATGGCGATACCAAGCCCGGCAGCGGTAGTAATGAGGGCCTGCGCTATCCCCGCAGTGACGGCTTCCGGATGTTCAATGCCGCTTACTCCCAAGATTTCAAATGAGGAGATAATGCCAATGACCGTACCAAAGATTCCCAAGAGGGGGGCCACGGTAATCATGGTATCCAGTACGCTAAGATAGCGGCGCATTCTTTTGATCTCATCACTGGAGCTCGTTTCCATTGCCTTGGTCATGGAGAATTCACGGTGCAAAATGCCACTAACGAGGATCCCAATGATATAATCTTTTGACCCGGTCGCCTTGACTCTCACCGATTCCCAATCTGCTGTGCGACAGAGTTCAAGGATTTCATCCACCAGGGGCTGATTGTGGTGCATATCCTCCCTTATCCAGAAGACAATCCTTTCAATGATGACAGTCATTGAAATGATTGAGCAGGCCAGAAGGGGATACATTATAGGCCCACCTTTGGTCATGATATCTATCATTAATATTTCCTCCGTATTTCATTCTCTGATCTGATTATTGCGACTGAAAGTCACTCCCCCTCCAGGCAGACCTTCAGTGCCTCCAAAAGCCGGTCATTCTCCTTACGTAGCCGCACCGCTGTGCGAAAGAATCGTTCATCCAGTCCTCGAAAATTGCTGGCATCCCGAATCAGGATTCTGTGGGGAAGCAGCATCCGTTGGAGCTCTGACGCGGTCATTCCGGGCTGGGTAAGTTTCACCAGAAGGTAATTGGCCTGGCCCTGAAAGACTCGGAGCCCGTTAATGTGGGACAGGCTATCGTGCAGATACTCACGCTCCCGTGAAATCACGCGACGTGTTCTGGCCATGAATTGTAAATCACTCAAACAAGCGCGGCCAAAGGCCTGGGCCATGACATTTACGGACCACGGTTCACGAGGTTCCTCAAGGCAGCGAATGATCATTGGTGAGGCCAACACGTATCCCAATCGAATCCCTGGGATCCCAAAAAACTTTGTGAAAGAGCGCAGGATAACCAACCGGGAAAACTTCTCCAGCTTAGTCTTTATCGAGGCCTCTTCCACAAAATCCACGAATGCCTCATCCACCACGAAATAGACCCCTGACGCGTCCCCATGGCACGAGCCATGCCGTAAATATCTCCCCCATGGTGGGGTTGGTTTTTATTTACCATCGTTCCGTAATCCCCTGAAAGTAAAGAATCCGCGAACAGCCTCCGGCCCATATGGCCTACAGCCCGGAGGGAGGACGTGGCTTTGATTTGCCGCCAAAGAGACCTTGGAAACTCCGGACTTAACCCTGCGGAGTACCAGACATTCCTATATTAGGTAAAGTTGATAAGGGGTGTCAACAGGGAAACGTCAAAGTAGAATGTAACTTGGCCAAATAGATGTATTTTCAAGACGACTAAATCCGAAATCCGAATACCCCGCCTGGGCGGGGAACAATATCAAAATTCGAATACTCGCCTGCCATGCAAATATGGTAAGACCGGATATAAGAGTCTAATACGAGCATTCTTTCAGGTATTATCCTGAATGTGTCCAAAGGCATTGCGGGCAGGTCAAATGACCAAAACGTTTCGGGAACCTATACAAAATTTACAGGATATTGACATGTTTTGAATTTTGGATTTATGTCATTCGTATTTGTTTCGTATTTCGTATTTCGAGCTTCGGATTTCCAGAAAATTAAATAAACAAATAAACCCTATTCTTTCAACGTGTTATCTTTTTAAATGATTTAGCCCTGCCCGCCCGGGCGGGACAGCACGCGCTAACTTGCTGGAATTATTTGTTTTTACAAAAACTTGGTATAAATATTAGCTGAAGTTTCACCGAAATTGTGTACTGTTTGATCACCGGACCATCCGCAGCAGTGCGTCCACGAAAGAATTTCGCGGGAGTTTTTGTTCTTTGTTGCAAACGGCATTAA
>JAKLQB010000551.1 GCA_022013615.1 Desulfobacterales bacterium
AGAAAATTATTGGCTGAGCACCCTGACCTTCCTGATATCAAGTATTTTTTTGGATATATTCCCCACCAAATAGACCAGGGAGAGAAGGGGCTCTATGTCTATTTCTTGCAGGAGCCGAAATCTTTTCAGTTATATGATCAACTTGTCAAATTTGACCTAAACCCGCACTGCATAACCACACCTGCCTTCGTATGGGGCCAAAAGCTCAGAGAAATAATACCTGATTTCCATGATGGCGGAAAGGGCCTCGTTCACATGCTTTCAAAGGAATGCCTCTTATACTTCTTTTTTCGAGGGTTCTTTCTTTTTTCGAGAAGCATCACTTTTCCAGACACGCAAATGGAATCATCAGAGAAACTGAACACCCTAACCTATGAAATAGACCAGTCGTTTCACCTGTTCTCCCAAAAAGCCAAGGCAGGTATTGACCAGGTCTACATAGCGTCCTCTGTGCAAAGTGATGCCAGGGAATTATCAGATACGCTCGGAAGAGAGGTCAAAGAGTTAGGAGGCCCGGGGGAAAATCAGCAAAAAACCCCTGTAATTGGCGGACATCTCGGCGCTGCTGAACATTTCAGCTTGAGTGATCTATCCCCTTCCAGAAAATTTTTGAGCGTTTTACATCAACTGCAAAGGAAAGCATTGGAATGGAAGCCAGTTCAAACAGTTGGAATCGCAGTTGGGTTAATACTTCTTTTGTTTTTTGCCGCGGAGAGTTTTTTTCTATGGAAATTATCACAGCCAAACATTATTCCAACGGCAAGAGCCGGGATCATTGCTGAGGCAGATCCCAAGCACACCATTCAGCAATATAACGAGGCACTTGATTTTCTCGTATTGGAGTCAGCGCGGCCGTCTCCACAAGACACTATTTTAAAGGTGGCTAAATCTTTACCGGGTAATTTCCTGATAAAGGAAATGACCGTAGAGGTGGAAGGAACGCCAGCCGTGCATATTAAAGGGGTTGTGAAGGCCTCGGGACCTGATACGTTAAAAAATTCAATATCTTTTCTCCTGGCTAACCTGAAGAAACATTTTCAGGGAGCTCGGTCCCTGAGCCTGCAGAATATTGATGTTGAATTTGATAAAAGCAGTAGTGTGAAACAAGAATATCAAAAGTATTTAGTCAAATTCGGATTCAATCTACCATGAAAGATAAAATAAATAAGAGATGGGCGGTTGTAGGTCTCATCTGGGCGGGGATTATCTTCCTAACCTGGTGGAATATCGATACAATGGACAGGACCAGAAGTCCTCGAGAAAGGATAGATATCTCCCATACGGAAATGCAATTCGTGCAGTACAATTCAGAAAACATCTCAAGTGTGCTGAAAAAGAGGGCATTGTTTTGCCAGCCCATAGAATCCCTGAAATTAGGATCTCTGTCTGTGGAAAATCAACTCCGAAGTCTTGCAACGGAGTATGATCTTAAAGAGTTTAAAACAGAATGTCAGCCGGCTGAGGACAATCAGGGGAGCATGCCAATCAAGCTATCTTTCCAGGGACCCTTTAAGAGGGCTCTGAAATTTTTGGACGTTCTTCAAAAAGACTATCCTTATCTGCCAATTAAACAAGTGGAGATGATACCTTATGAGCTGGAGGACAAAATCAAATTCCGGATCTTGTTTAATTATAGATACAGGATTTCTTCTGAAGGACTGACAGTTTAACAGCGAAGGGCTTTCTCAGTTAAGTACCCATATTATGATAAAAATAGGTACCAGAAAAAGACTATGTATCGGTGGCTGGATATTGGTTGCCTTGCTTTTGGTGGGATTTAACGGTTTTAAATTGATGTCCTTTTTTAATCAAGAGCTGCCCGGTCAGTCAAGAAGCGTTAAGGAGGCCATGAAAAAATGGCAGCAGCTTGAAAATAGAGTCCCTGCAACTATTGTTGAGGCCCTGGACAATACCAACCTCAGTGTAGCGTTTGCCGAATACACCAAGTATACGCCTGTTTCCCATAAGCAAAAAAACAAAGTTTCCACACCACGATCAGGGGTAGCCAATGAAAAAAAGATCAATATACAACTACCAAGCCTGGCTGGAATATTACGTACTACAGATGCCCATGGCAATACACGTTCGATTGCAGTGATCAATGGAGAGTATCTTTGCGAGGGGGAGAGGGTGTCAGGGTTTATGGTACAAAAGATTAGCGAGGAAGGTATTATTCTCATTAGGGGAGGCGTACGCTTTTCTGTCCCCGCACCTAAGGTCAAATTTTCCTTAGATCAGGGAGGTTAA
>JAKLQB010000552.1 GCA_022013615.1 Desulfobacterales bacterium
TACACCCAGTACTGTCATAATTTTAACAGCGGATTCGACCACAATCTGAGCCCCACCCACGACACCGATTATTCCCACTATGATCAGAATGATCTGCTTCTGCCTGGATGCGACATATTCAATTTCTTCCAATTCTCCTGATATAAAAAAGCTACTCTTCTCCCTTATACTTATCGCTTTTGATGCCTAACCTGCGCATGATTTTCTGAAGAGACGCCCTTCCTAAACCACTAAGTTCTGCTGAATGGGTAACATTACCTCCTGTTTTTTTCAAAAGGTCTGACACGTAGGCAGCAGTGAACTGGTTGACAATGTGTTCTTTTGCCTGGATATAAGGTTCAATTTCATATGTTAGACGCTCTTTTGCTTCTTCGCTGAAGGCAGTTATAGGTTTCAACCCCTCCTGTGCCCGGAGTTCCGCAGGACGGATAACACTGTCGGGTGAGAAAACCACAAACCGTCGCACCAGATTTTGCAATTCCCGGACATTTCCGGGCCAGGAACGGTTCATAAGATCTTCAAGCACTTCCGCAGAGACACGTTTAGGAGGAATCCCCAACTCGGTACATGCCATTTTGGCAAAGCGATTCACAAGCAAAGGAATATCATTTCTGATTTCCCTCAGTGAAGGTGTCTCAAGTGTCACCACATTCAGACGGTAATAGAGTTCTTCCCGAAAACTTCCATCACGGATCTTTTTTTCAATATTTCGATTAGTTGACGCGATGATCCGTACATTAACCTTTTGTGTATTACTCGCTCCTAAGGGTTTAATTTCGTGCTCCTCGAGCGCCCGCAACAATTTGGTCTGGATCGCCACCGGGATATCACCGATTTCATCCAGGAAAAGGCTGCTGCCGCTTGCTTCTTCAAAGAGCCCGATGTGATCTCTATCGGCCCCGGTGAAGGCCCCACGTTTATACCCAAAGAGCTCACTTTCCAGTAGTTGCTCGGGAATGGCAGGGCAATTGACCGCCACCATGGGTCGGTTCCGCCGCTTGCTCAGGGCATGAAGAGCACGAGCAACAAGTTCCTTGCCCGTCCCGCTTTCACCTCTTATGAATACAGTGTAATCGGTGTGGGCCACGGTCTGGATTCTCTCGTAGAGCCTGCGCATGGGGAGAGCTTGACCCACGAAACCCTCAAATCCTGCGGGGTCGCCCACCCGCTGACGCAGGTGCAGATTTTCACGGATGAGGCGGTTTCGCTCCAGGCCCTTGCCCAGCACCCTTATAAGTGTATCCTTGTCAAATGGCTTTGTGACAAAATCATAGGCACCCCGTTTCATGGCTTCCACCGCCACTTCAATACTAATGTAAGCGGTCATCATGATGATGGTGAGCCATGGGTCTTCCTTTTTCAAGACCTCCAGGAGTTCCAGGCCGTCAATTTCAGGCATGCGAACATCCAACAGCGCCAGGTCAATGGGTTGCTGTCGTACCCAGCTCAGGGCCTGACGGGCTTCTGAAGCTGTTGTAATTTCAACATCCTCCAGTTCATAGGAGAGCATACGTCTCAATCCCTCCAGCATATCCACTTCATCATCAACAATGAGAAGCCTTTCCTTTGTCATCTTTCCTTACTCCTGCTCATCACCATGTACCGGCAAAAGGATTATAAATCGAGTCCAGTGGCCCGGAGTACTTTCTACTTGGATGTCCCCCCCGTGGTCCTTGATAATCCCGAAGCTGACCGAAAGTCCCAGCCCGGTCCCTTTCCCCATCTCCTTGGTACTAAAGAAAGGATCAAATATTCTGTCAATGATCTCAGGGGAAATACCAATGCCACTGTCCCAAAAGGCGATTTTCACCAGGCGGTCGCTTTCCATATACCGTGTGCTGATGCGAATTTTTCCACTGTCCTTTATGGCCTGTCTGGCATTCATCAATAGGTTCATGTAGACCTGCTTCATTTTATCCACATCGATGTTTACCATAGGCAAATGGGGGTCAAGATCCAGTTGGATTTCGCATCGCTGTTTCTCAAACTGGCTGGCCACCATCTGCACAACCTCCTCAACGGTGGGATTCAGCGGCGCCAATTGCTTTTCAGTCTCCTGACCCCGGGCGAATTTGAGAAGATCTGAAACAATGCGCTGGCAATTAAGGGCATGTTTTTCAATGATAGCCACATCCTTGAGACCCTGTGGAGAATCCGGCAATTGGTGTTTGAGTAAATCTGCATAGCAGCGTATCACTCCCATAGGGTTATTGATCTCGTGGGCAATTCCCGCTGAAAGTTGTCCGAGAGATACAAGTTTTTCTGTTTGCTGTATTTTGTGTTCTACCCGCTTCTCCTCGGTGATGTCCTTGGCGTTCCTGACGATGCTCTCCACTTCTCCTTTTTCGTTTACAATTGGATAATAATGAACCAGGAATATTCTACCATCACTACTTCGTACCTCTTCTGTGAAGGGGGTCTTTGACTTGAAGGCAATTTCAATGTTGCACTGAATGAACGGACATGAGCGACAGGCTTGAGGATCGCGGCACCGTTTGTTCAGAATCTCGTCCAGTGTTACCCCGAACTGTTTCAGGTGGGCCTTGTTCACCATCCTGATACGAAGATCTCGATCCAACAGGACCAGCATGTCCGTGATCCCGTCGAAAACCGACTGAAGGAGCTCCTTGCTTTGTAAAAGCTTTTCCATGTTTCGCAGGCTTTCAATGGTGATGCCGATTTGATTCCCGATACAAAAAAGGAGTTGATGCATCTCTGGGGGAATTTCGTCAAAAGCAAAGCCGACAAAGGCCATAACCCCTGACACATTGTCCCTGCAGCAAAGGGGCACATTAAGGCATTGTTGCCCCTGTTGGAATGCGAAAAAGCTCGTTTCGCCGCAGGCCGCTTCACAAATAGACATGGCCAGGTCAGTAGGTTCGTCTTCGAGAATGAGTTTGCAACTGTCGACATCAAAAGGGAGTTGTTCGGGGAGGTGCTCCGCGTTTTCCCGGCACTGTATTTCTAAGCGAGATGGATTGTCGCACAATAAATACAGGGCGGCACCCCGTGCCGGAATCAGACCTAAGGTCTGTTGAAGGACTTGGGGAAGTATGTCAGCCAGATTCTCCGGCCGTGTGATCATCTCGGCAATAGTGTTCAACCCCTTAAGTTCCCGATTCCGCGCCGTCACTTTTTCCTGCAATCGTTGTTCCGACTTTGTTAGGGCCTTAGTTCTTTCCCTCACCATCACTTCGAGATTCTGGGCGTATTCTTCCAAGTGTTGCCGTGCGTTGCTCAGGTGACCGGCCATAACCTGAGCTGCCGATCTCAATTCACCGATTTCATCTTTTGCCTTGGCTTCCCTCAACAGTTGCAGCTCTGTGTCATCACGCAAGCCGTGGCGGAAGATTTCGAGAAGGTCTCTCAGGTTCTGCACCACTACCCAGTTGAAGAGGAGGGCGATCAATGCATAAAGAAGAGTGAGACAAAATAAGCTGACAGCAAAGACGGACAACGCCCTTTCTTTGATCTTGGCCATGGCGATATCCACAGGAATACTTACGGTATTTACACCGGCGATCTCCCCTGGCTTGTGACCAAAACCACGCTCCCGGCCATAGAGATCCAGAAGGGCCTGGGGCGCGTCGTCTGGATCGCCGTGGCAATGCATGCAAGACTCGGTAAAAAATACCGGACGAGAGTGGAGAAAGTGAGACCGGTCAGCGATTTTGACGAGACCCTCCCAGCTCTCATGCTGCGGGCGTTGGACGAAGAAGTCGATCATCCGGGTTTCGGTCGCATTGGGTGTTGAGGCAGGGTTGCGGGCATGAAGTGACACGCGACGGTATTGGTATTCAGGTAAAGTTTCCTTGAAACGATCCATCACCACTCGACCAACGTAAGAAGTGGACATGGCCTCCAGAACAAAGGCATGCCTGCCAAGGACATGATACATTTTGGGTCTGAGCACCTCCCGGACATAGCTGCGACTGGCCTCCACGGCAGCCATGACCATCCGCGATTTTTCATGGGCCGCCTCTTTCAGGACACTTTTCTCGTGGGCGTAAATAAGAAATGCCGACGCTATGCAAAAGCATAAAAAAATAATACCGAGTCCCAGGAAGAATTTTTTCTGCAGGCCGGAAGGCCTCTTTCTTCCCTGTTCGTTCTTGGGTTGGGCTTGCAGGATCTCCTCGGACATGGCATGTGCCTCCTCCGTTAGTTTTCTCCATTTACAAATATGTTACGTTATCACATCAGAATAACAGGTAAAAGAAAAACAAAATCAATACGGCACAATTTTGGCTTTAAAACAGGGAATGAGATTGATGCTTATAACCCCCAACCGGGATTAACCCTAAGGTTGGTTAATGCCAACCCAAAGAGGCACTGCTTCCTTATGGAAGCACCATGTGCTCTGTTTTTCAATGATCCACCAGAAGAGTATAATAGCGTCAACTGATTGATAATTAAGTATAAATTTGATTATATTCTTCCGTGACAGTATGATTCTTATGCTGGCACTCTCCTTGCAGTGAATGCATTGGTTAAGTGATCAACTGAGGCACTCACGCATGTACAAGGCGTAGAAAGGAGGTGAGTCCCTGGGCATTTGTAAAGAGAAGAAAATTAGGAAAGGTTACTCATGAAAGAACATATGACCCTTTGTACAATAGTGAATGCTTCAAACCCAGGAATCGACTTTATTGAACCCAATTTGAAAGGAGAGATGTCTTATGAACACCAGAAATGACAAGATTGACTGGTCGTCCCTTTGGCGATCCGAGGATTGGTGGGCATGCTGGATCGGCTGGTTTATCCTCGTCCTGGCCATTGCCGGGATGCTTCCCGATCCCCCTAAGATTGCCAAATGGGCGAGCCTGGCGGTGGCCTTTCCCAAGGGGTGGAGCACCCTCGGCACGAGCATTGTCTTTTTCATCACTACATGCGTGCTCACCCTGATCGGGGCCGCTTTTATGAAGCGGGACATCAAGCTTTACATCCCGGGCTTCTTGATCATCTTTATCCTGGCTTTCCTTGCCATGTTCATAGGCAGCCAGAAGTTTATCAAGGCCTGGGGGATAGAATATGTCATCTGGGCGCTGGCCTTTGGCCTGATTATCAGCAACATTTTTAGCGTCCCTAAGGTTCTCAAGGCAGCGGGTCTAACGGAATTTTTCGTAAAGATCGGCCTCGTCTGCATGGGGGCGACGATTATGTTTTCCGTAGTCCTCAAAGCAGGGGCGATGGGTGTTGCCCAGGCCCTTCTTGTGGCAACCGTGGTATGGTTCATGACTTACTGGATTTGCAGGAAGTTCAAGGTGTCAGAACGCTTCAGTGCCATCATTGCATCGGCCAACTCCATCTGCGGCGTATCGGCCACCATTGCAGCAGGTGGCGCACTCCACGGAGACCCCAAGGAAATAAGTTATATGATTGCCTGGGTCATGGTCTGCGCAGTCGTATTGATACTTGTGATGCCCCCCCTTGCTATATGGATGAACCTGCCCAACAATATGGCAGGCGCGTGGATTGGAGGGGTGATCGATAATACGGGGGCGGTCGTTGCCGCCGGAGAGGTGATTAAAGGCAAGGCCGCGGTTCAGGCCGCTGCCATGGTCAAGATGGCCCAGAACGTGCTCATCGGTATTGCGGCCTTCTTGATGGCCCTCTGGGCGACCATGAGCCTGGAACGAAAAGAACATCCGGATGCTGAAAGGCCTTCTTACATGGAAATCTGGTACCGTTTCCCCAAGTTCGTGATCGGATTTATGGTGGCCTCTCTGGTGGTTTCTTTCATAGTTGAACCGGCCATGGGTGAAAAGGCGGCCAAGGCAGCCGCCAAGGCTTGCAAAAATTATCGGAGCTGGTTCTTTGCACTCTGCTTCGTCTCCATTGGCCTGGAGACCAATTTTAAGGAATTGGTCACGGTTGGGGGCGGGAGACCTGCTATAGCCTACTGGCTTTCCCAGACAGCCAATGCCATCTGGACCCTGTTTATCGCCTGGATACTCTGGTCTGGTACGTTCTTCACACCGGCCATTCTGCCTGACTAATGGTCACAAATAAAAGGGAGGGGGGTTCTCCGAGGAGACTCCTCCCCCTTACCTTTCATTTCTGATACCTATTCAGATAATAGAACGAAAGTATATTCTCCCCCATAGTGTTGCTCCAACGAGTAATCGTCAATTGGTTTTTTACGTGTCAATGATGATGCATTCGTAAAAAGTCCCTCCTGCTGTCATTGCGAGCGTAGCGAAGCAATCTCATTGACTGTAAAAGCTTCAAATCACTAGATTGCGGAGCCTGTTCCTATCAAGTGTTATAAAAAGCGATCCACTTTATGCAAAAAGATTGTTTCGGCTCCCTTTGTCAGACTTGCAATGACAGGTAGATTGACTTCCAAGCAAGTCATTTTGTGAAAATGGCTATAGTATATTAATTTTATATGATATTAATTGGAGTGTATTCAATCATGTAGAAGATTAGACTTCCTTTCTGCTACGATGCCGCCAAGCGGCATAACAGAGCTTTTCACGAGTACATCAAAATCTATTAAGGGTCTTTATTGCGCATTATGAGAAACTCGCGGATTATTTTGAAGCATGAGACGAAACAGGCTGGCAGAATCGCCCGGAATCTACTTGAAACAAAAAGAACTAAATTCGGCTGGAGGGCGCTTCTTCTTCCGTCTCTACTGGCTGACTATATTCGTTTTAGAAAAAGACTCATTCTCATACGGAAAAACCTTCTTTTTACAAAGCGATTGGCCTCCAGCGCTGCAAGGGAAATATTTCGTGGAAAAAACCGTGTTGTTGAGGAACGATTGATAGAAATTAAGACCAAGGAACTCTTGGATAAGGAGAGAAAAGGGCTTTACGCGGAGAAGGTCCGCCGCAAACAACTCCGTGAGATCGAGTTGCTCGTAGATCATTACCTCCGGCTATTAAATTCGAATGAAACTAACCACGCAAACATGATAAGAGAAAGCTACCAGTCGAAAAAAAAGTATCTGTCCTTCCTCAATGAACTTCAACAAATAGAGCAAGAGGTGATCCGGGCATCTATTATGTCCGTGCGAAAGGGAAGCAAGAAGGAGCGCCTTAGCTGGTTCAAAAAAGTTCAGGAGACCTCCAGTAAAATCAGGGTGGAGGAAGTGGAAAGGATATTCCCTGAGGAATGAAAAGGTTATTTCTACGTTGGGTTTCAAAAGGAACTAAAAAAAGGAGATTCAGGCTTTTTCAAATTGAGTCAACACTGCGCTGCAACCTGCACTGCTCCATGTGTCCATGGCATGAAATGCGTGCTCCTCAGGCAGATATGGACTGGGAGACTTACGAGAAAATAGCCAAAAATTTTGACCAAGTAGAGGAAATAGACCTGGCAGGGGGAGGAGAACCTTTGATGCATCCCCAACTTCTTAGGATGATCGCTTTGGCAAAAGAATCTGGATGCAGGGCAGGATTCAGCACAAATGCTACACTATTGTTTCCCAAGGTATCAGAGGAATTGATACAGTCTGATCTCGACTGGATCGCCTATTCTGTAGATGGGGCAACGGCTGGAACTTATGAAAAGATTCGAAGGGGTGCCTCCTTTAACGAGGTCATCGAACATATATCGTTTCTCGAAAAACTCAGGGAAAAGCATAAGTACAAAAAACCGCTTACTATGCTGTTTTTTGTTATGATGCCAAACAATTTTCACGAGCTCCCCACCCTTGTGGACCTCTGCCTTCATCTCGGTATCGATAAGCTGGTGATCAAGAACCAGGATGTGATCTTGAAGATGGAACGGGACAGGGAACGCCTTTTCACCTGGGGACCCCATGAGTCAGAGGAATTACAAAGGATAATCAAGGTAAGCCTGGAAAAGGCCCAAAGCAAAGGCCTGTTCATGCGCGTCTACGAACTTTCGCCCCGCGAAATGACCGTATGCGAACAGGATCCCCTGAACACCGCCTTTTTCAACTGGCAGGGTTATGTATCCCCCTGTATTACACTATCCTATGCCCAGGAGAGGATCTTTCAGGGAAGGAAGATAAGGACACCTCTTTACAGGTTTGGAAACATCAACGACGAAACCTTTAGGGACATCTGGCACTGCCCGGCGTATAGAAAATTTCGGAACATCTTTGAGAAGCGGAATAGAAACCTGCGACATAAGTTAATGGATGTGTTAGTTGCCCCAGGATTTGGGAATAAAAGATCAACTGATGACACTGCGCTTCCTCCACCTCCGGAAGGTTGCGAGACCTGCAGTTATCTTTACGGGCTTTGATATGAACTGTGTGCCCTAAGTTTGATAGATCCTTTGTGGTTTTGATGTTGACTTCGATTTCGTTAGACGATTATCTGTTTTCATTACTCCCTAACCCGGATAAACCGGAATTGGGGAATTGAGGAATTGCGAATTGAGGAATTCAAGATATGAAAAAAACTCATTAACCTAATTCCTGAATCCCTAACTCGGACGAGCGGGAACCAAACAGTTTTCAAAAAGTTGAAGTTTTTAAATACCCCGCAAACCCTTTTTGGAAACGGCTTTCCGAAGATCGCAATAATTTTTCTGCGCGTTTTGAACACAAATTTATTTATAAGGTACTAACACGAATATCTCTGAAAAAGCCGAAGGAAAGATAAAAGAGTGCCTTTTGTTGAAATAGAAGACGGCAGAATTTACTATGAGTCCCACGGGAAAGGGCTTCCTTTAGTGCTCATTCACGGGGCGTGGGCATCTCATGAATGGTGGCGATGGCAGGTCCCTGCACTTTCGCGCCACTACCGAGTCCTCTCCCTGGATGTGAGAGGGCATGGGAAGTCGAGCCCCCTAAAAGCGGCCTCCTCTGTTGAGGATTTCGCTGCGGACCTGCAAGTTTTTCTTGAAAAGATCGAGACCCGCGAGGTTGTCCTGGTGGGCTGGTCCATGGGGGGCCTCATTTCCATGCAATACTGTCTGAATTACCCGTCAGAGGTAAAAGCGTTGATCCTCATTGCTACGAGAGGTCATCGCAACCCTTTCCTGAAGTTTCATATAATCCAGCAGTATCTCCAGGCCCGCCTTAGTCTCTTCACGGCCTTTTCCTCACCACGTCAATATTACAGAGAGCCCGAAAAATTCCCAAGCGAAACCAGGGACTGGCTCGCCATGGAAGTAAGGAAGATGCTTTCACCGACAGCGCCAAAGGAGGTTTTTGACTGGATCATGGCCGATTTTGCCAATAACCCCAGGGAAAACTATTTCAGGGTCGCCAGAAGTATCTGGAACTGGCGAGCAGATAATTCATTAAGAGATATCAAAGCACCAACCCTGATCATGGTGGGCGAAAATGACACCATGACCCCGCCTCGCTTTTCCCGCCTCCTTAATGCCGCCATCCCTGACTCCAGACTGATCATCGTGGGCAAGGCCAGTCACTATTTGGCCCTCGAACAGCCTGAGCGGGTTAATGGCGAAATCATTGAGTTTTTGAAAGGCCTCGGTTATTGATTATAAGCCGGTCTTTCTATCAAAGTTTGTTGGCCAGAGATCCCAGTCCAGCAAAGGACCTGTGGATCAGGGCAGAGGCGTATGGGACAAAAGGGACCCCACCCCACTTTTCCTTGAAGCGGCGAATCCCGGGATGGATGCTTAGACCAAGGTTGATGGCAGCCTTGCCTTCGGATTGGGCCAGGCGGATCATCTCCATGAAGAGCAGATCCGAGGCACCAGGCACATGTTCCTGCAACGACCGAAAGCTGAAGACATAAAAGGCATATTTGGCCGAGCCCGTCTCCACCACGTTGAATGCGACCAGGGCATTCCCCTTTCTTGCCTCGATGAGATGGGCTGTCACGGATCGCTTTAGGTAGTAAGGAATGCGTTTAAAGATGTGTTTCTGTTCCTGGCTTAACGGCTGTCCCGAAATAAAGGCCTTCACAAGTCTTTTGTGTTCTCTTCCAAAGATTCCGCGGGTGACCCGGAGTTCCCTTTTTGCCCGGCGCACCATGTAGGCCACTTCCGGGTCTGGAGGTCCCGAAGGCAGATCGAGGCGGTAGTAAATATCTTTACCTTGGTCTTTATAGATTTGATCTGAAAACCAGATCTCAGGAGCAATGACCCCAACTGTTGCAGGGAGAAAACGCCGGCAGGCAGATTCATAGGCCATAGGGGTATCAACGTCCCCGGACCCAAGGGGATAACCGATAAAAGTCAGGTGTTTTTTTCGGCAAAAGCAAAGATGGTTGTCATGGAGGTAAGGCTCTGACCCTGACACCGGTTCTACATAGTGAGGGAGATGTTCCGGCAGATAGGCATGTTCATAAATCAGGCGGCGCTCTTCCCTATTCAGCATGATAATGTCAGTTGGTAGTCCTGAAAATCTTTTCGGCCGCCGCCATCCGTACCCTTTCCGTTGTTTTTTCCATTGTGGCGACCATTTCGGCGCTAGTTTGCGTCCCCACAGTTTGCATGGCTGCGCCATAGACCTCTTTTTCAGCCTCTTTAAGTTGCTCTAAAAAAGCGATATAATTTTCCGGGCTTTGATAGGCGTTGATCACCCAAGAGGTATAATCGTTACCTTCCGCATCAATAAGCAGGCAGTAGTGATCAATGAGCAAGGTGATCTCTGCCATTTGCTTCAGGCGAACTTCTTCCGAGTAAATACCCTCCTTGATCGAGGCGAGAAGGCGCATTGTCTCGTCCTCAACTTGCGACAAGATTTCTTTCTTTTGCTGGCCTTTTTCTATAATATCTTGTGCCGCCTTCAAGGCCAGCCTTTTTGTGAAAAGGAAATTCTGGGTAAAGACCTCTCTGGTCTCTTTGGTTTTCGCAAATGAAAAGACCAGCAATAAGGGTATCATGACTTCCCATACAGAAATTGGCCTTAATTTTATCACCGCATGGGCCACAGTTCTGGCCAATGACTGCTCCTTGGAAAAAATACGCCTGTATTTTTTCCCCAGATCTATCTTTCGGGTTTTTCCCACGGTCAATCTATCCTGTCCATGAAAAGGCTCTGTCGATATGTTTTTTTCTCTGCTTCTCTACCTGTGCTTTTTCTGCCGCAAGTCTTACACGGAGGTTTTCGGTCTCACCCAGAGTTTCAATAATAGCCTGATCCACTTCATTTTCTGCCGAGGTAAGGCGGGACAGAAAGGCCTCGTAATTTACTCGATTAGTATAAGCATTTTCGATCAAAGAATAATAGCTCTCGCCCTCGGCCTTTAGCAGCCTTTCGTAATGATCAACGAGTAAATCAACCGTCGTCATTTGAATCCGTAACAGGCCCTCTGAATAAAGGTTTAAGGCATTCAGCCACGTTTTGATTTCCTGCTCAGCCTCTAAAAGCCTTTGAGACTTTTGTTCTCCTTGGGTTATGGTCTGGGCCGCATCAAGCGCCAGCTTCCTGGGGAACATGAAATGATGAGAGTACCTCTTGATCGCACTGCCTCTTTTCAGAAAATCAATAATAAACATGCCCGGTATCAGGTAGTGCCATACAGTCAGTGGTTTAGTGATACTTACTCCAAGGGCAACTTCTCTGGCAAAGGATTCCTCGGCAGATAAGATCTTGTCATATTTACTTTCCATGGCTCATTCTATGTTAGGATCATCAAAATATTCGTAACAATTTCGGTCAGAGGTTCTGTCAGAGATATTCTATCTTCAGTGGTTTCACTATGTGCTTTTATATCCATTTCTAAAGCAATTTGTCAAATCATTGATATCCTTCCCTACTGCCTATTGACTATTTTTTCTCCGGTCGATATAGTCAGCATAGGTTGTTTTTCCAAATTGGAAAGCACTTACTTGTCTGCTCTTTTCTCAGAATTACATCTTATACCAAGTTGCATTCAAAAGGCTATTGTTTATAAAGGTCATTGCGAACGAATGTGAAGCAATCTTAATATTAAAGAAGGATTCCCGGGCGTCAAGGTTTTCAAGTCCAGGATCTTTCAAGATCATACTCTGGATATTCAGGATCATTCCAAAGGAGATGTTTTTTGGAAATTCATGATGGTGAACTGATCATAAAAAGTTTTACATCCCCGACTGATGAAAATAATGAGTATTTGATCATTGATGGTGATCAGGCGGCTGTGATAGACGCTTCTAAGGCTTACGAAGATATGAAAAAGTTACTCGAAGAAAGGGCCATCGGCCTTAAATACCTGCTCGTGACTCACGGGCATAAATCAGATGTCCAGTCATTGAAAATGCTTAAAAAAAATTTCGGGGGAACCTTTTGTTTCCATAAAAAGGATCTGGATCTCCTGAGGAGATTAGACGAAAAATTTGATCCGGATATGTTTATTAAAGACAGAGAGTCTCTCAAGTTAAAGGATAAGACCATAAAGGTGTTCCATACCCCCGGGCATACCATGGGGGCACTCTGTTTCTATATAAAAAAGGCCGATGCCCTGTTCAGCGGCAATACGCTTTTAAAAGGAAAATTCGGCGAGATATGGGGATCGAACAGCATGCGATTAATGATTATGAGTCTAAGGAGTCTTAATAGCATTATTCCCCCGAAAACCATTGTGTACCCCGGTCGTGGGCCATTGACAACAATAAGAGATGAAGCCTGGATGTTCTGCCTCAATTCACAGTGAAAAACAGGCAAACCGGAACAATTCTAATTGGAAAATAACTTTTCGACGCTATAAAACATGGTAGCGCCCTAATCGAGCGAAAAAAACCTGTAAATTTTCGATAGATGCTTTAGCACAAAAGGCGCTTGTAAAACCACAAAGCGGCTTTAATAACTCACTCATACGTACTTTTTGAAATGGGCGGGTCTCTTTCCGCATTGCTCGAACAAAATCCCCCTCGATCCCCCTTTATTAAAGGGGGAAGCAGAAAGCCTCCCCTTTTGTAAAGGGGAGATAGAGGGGATTTCTTAGCGCCTTTTGTCTCAATCAGGATGAAAGCCAATCCAAGGAAGGTAAATCTCCCCGTCCAAGGATCCGAGATTTCTGGTGGAAACGAGGATATTACTATTAGTTCATTTCCCTCTTAGGTGGTATCTGAAGACCCAGCTTCTGAAGGGCGTCCTCAAAACGAACTATGCCGATTGGCCGCCTGTTCCTGACTACGGCGATATGCTTCAGGTTATTTTCCACCATCAACTCCACGGCATGTACGATCTTATCACTTATAGTTACCGAAGGGTTAAGCGGTATCCCTTCCTCATAGGGAAGGAGGATTTCCTCTACCTTCTTTGTCTTCATCTTTTAATAACCGCGATGCATCGTTTGGTTTTGAGAAGCCAAGAACCACTTACACTTTCATGATTAGATAGACAAGGTATCCCACGTAGCAGCATAAGAGAATAAAACCGCCTTTCCGCGTCACAGTCGACGTCTTTCTCATCATTAGCCACGGCAGAAAACTTGTAAACATCATAACCGCGTAATCGATCACCAGGCCGCTCTCAATAAAGCCGCCCGGAATCGGGATAGGTCTAACCAGTGAAGCTGCCCCGAGTACGCTCAGGATATTGAAGACATTGCTGCCCACCAGGTTACCGATGCTGATATCCATCTCCTTCCTCAAGGCGGCAACCACAGAGGTAGCGAGTTCTGGCAGCGAAGTTCCAAAGGCAACAATTGTCAGACCAATAAACTTTTCGCTTACACCCAGTACTGTCATAATTTTAACAGCGGATTCGACCACAATCTGAGCCCCACCCACGACACCGATTATTCCCACTATGATCAGAATGATCTGCTTCTGCCTGGATGCGACATATTCAATTTCTTCCAATTCTCCTGA
>JAKLQB010000553.1 GCA_022013615.1 Desulfobacterales bacterium
ACCAATCTGGCCTTTTTTCCCATCAATGTCTCCTGTTTTTACATTTTTTTACACTTCTTTAGCATTCTTTTACAACATGAAAAATCATTCTTAACAACTTCATGTCAGACAATTTGGATCTTTTTGTGGAGCTTTACAACATCATTGATGAGGGTCAGAAGGCCAGATTGGTGGAAAAGATCCGAAACAGGATGGATAGGGTTGGGGCAATTATGTGCAATATTTCAGATGCATTACATTTAATAAAAAATGAAGGTGCGAAACTTGAGCAGATAACTATTGACAAATATATCGTTATTTGTCATGATATTTGACGATGAATACATCAAAAAATGCAATAACAGGAAACATTCCTTACATCGAACGGATTGTAGATTTAAATAGCCTTCTGGGCAAAAAGTCCCATTTTTTGTTCGGACCTCGTCAAACAGGTAAGACATATTTGATTCGTAATACCCTGGAAGGGGTCAGGGTATACGATCTGCTTGATTCATCGGTCTTTCTGGCCTTAAGTCAGAATCTCGGGCGTATAGCGCAAGAACTTACGCCGCTGGACCGCGTTGTTGTAATCGACGAGATTCAGCGCCTCCCGGAACTTCTGAATGAGGTTCACCGACTTATTGAAGAACGCGGCGTTCGATTGCTATTGACTGGTTCCAGTGCACGTAAGCTTCGTCGAGGTGGAATAAATCTGTTAGGTGGCCGGGCGAGAACCAAACACCTGCACCCACTTATATATCGGGAACTGGGTGATCGCTTTGACCTTCTTCACGCGGTAAATCGCGGATTGCTTCCTTCTATATATTTCTCGGATGATCCTGGTGCCGACTTAAAAGCCTATACCGGGTTATATCTCCAGCAAGAGATTGTGGCAGAAGGAACAATACGAAACATACCGGCTTTCAGCCGTTTTCTCAGGGTGGCCGCCTTGTGCAATGGCACCATTGTTAACTTTACCAACGTTGCCAATGATGCTCAGGTAGCCAGAACCACCGTGTATGAATATTTTGAGATTCTGAAAGACACGCTTGTTCTCCATGAACTTCCCGCCTGGCGCAAGTCAAAAAAGAGAAAGCCAATAGCATCATCCAAATATTACTTTTTTGACAACGGTATTGCAGCCTCCCTGCAAGAGCGGAAGTTTAGTCCTGGAACACCCGAATTCGGGGAGGCATTTGAGACTTACATCATGCATGAACTCATTAGTTATAGAGACTATTTATCAGGGGAGCCTTTGAGCTACTGGCGATCTACCTCCGGATTTGAGGTGGATTTTATTATCAATGATCATACAGCGGTAGAAGTAAAGGCCAAAGAAAATCTGTCATTTACCGACATCAAATCGCTACGAGCCCTCGCTGAAGAAAATAAATTGAAGAGATACTTATGCGTTAGTCTGGAACCACGCATTCGAAAAATCGGAGATGTCATTATTCTTCCGTATAAAGATTTCCTGGAGGCACTGTGGGGTGATGAGTACCATTAGCCGCGACGTCGTTTAACTTACCGTTATCTGTATGATATTTACGATATGGAATTAAACAGACAAATAATTCCTGAGCTAATTGGAAAATCATTTTTCACATTTGCACAGATACAGATATTATGCTGATCGACAAATTCTTACCCACCTACGATGTAAACGAACTGCATAAAATTGTGTGTGATTGACGAGATGATCGCCATGCCATAAAAATATTTTTAAAAAATAAGAGGCAGTCATGGCTGAGATGCATGAAGCACAGCGTTCCACTTGTCCCGAGGCGACCCAAATCTCCCTGAGCGGCTTCTATTTAATCGGAGCGATGGCCACTATGATTGGCATAGCCATGGTCTTTGTGCTTAACCTGGCCACGCCCCTGGGTTTTGTCCGGGAATTACGGAAGCGAGGAGCAATCGGCCTATGCCCTTATTGGCAACACGGTCAATGTTGCCTCGCGTATCCAGGGATTGCCCAGGGAACTGGGTTGCGATATCTTGGCCAGCCAGGAATCGGTAGAACAGTTGGTGGGTTCCTGCCACATGGAAAAGCAATCGCCCCGTCTGGTCAAGGGATACTCCAA
>JAKLQB010000554.1 GCA_022013615.1 Desulfobacterales bacterium
CATGGTTCACGCCTGCGGCGGGGTCGCATTTTTCATATTGTGTGACATAGTTGATGAACCTATGAACGGCAGCAGTTACGCGCAATGTGCCACCCCTCGATATCTCAAAACCGTGCAGTTTTCATCAGTTAACCTTGAACCCCTGGCCCAGACCTGGCTTTCCTCTCCCGTTGCGTAGAAACTCCTTGAGTAGAATTCCGTGCGATCGTTTCAAGAATGCATATCAAGTCGCGCCAGGGCAGGCGTGAACCTTTGAACTTTGAACCTGAGTTACAAAAATACAATATATTGTACTGATAGGCCCTTGGAACTACTATATATAATTTAATATAAATGGTAATTAATTAATAAAAAATACTTGACAAATACCATTATAAATGTATAATTATATATAACTCTATCTAAATGCATTCCAAACCCTGCAAGGCAAAACGTTTATCGGAGGTATTATGGATCATATTCTTGTAATTGAAGATCAGGATGGACTTCTCAATTTCCTGCGCGAAACGCTAATACTCATGGGTTATAAAGTGAAAACCGCCCATAACGGTGAAGAGGGGATAGAGTTGTTTGACAACCGTGAAGACTTCAATCTTGTAATCACCGATATCCGCATGCCAAAGAAGGACGGTAATGCAGTTGCGAAACACATTCGGGGTTCACATAAACCAGACACGCCCATAGTGGCCATTACCGGGTTTGGTGAGAGTATTGAGAAGGGGTTGTTCGACATTTCTTTATTGAAACCATTCAAAGTGCAAGCCTTGATGGGAGCAATTAGATCACTTACTTAGTGTCTGAACGAAAACCCGTTCAGGCACGATTTTGGATTTTGGATTGCAGGTTTTGGATATGTTTATGGTGATGCGTTCTGATATGGATCGGCGTTCAGGAGAAGATAGACGCAGGGCATATGACCTTGATTATTTCTCTAACGGGGGAGTCGAAAGAAGGAATTGGAAAGAACAAAGAACCAACGTGGAGAGGAGAGTTGGCTGGACGAGAGTGAGCAAATGGTCTAGTGTGTCCCTGAAGGCTTTAAAGGTCTGAAAATAGTTTCTACAGGCATCCACCACAAAACTAAGGGTCTGCAATGTTAGAGCAAAAATTAATCAAATACAGGGCCTTGTACTGATGCCCTGTGTAAGGCGGGACTGAAGAGAGAGGAGGCAAATTTAATCATGGGAAGCGCTGGGAACTGCGACGGCCTTCCTGAAAGCCAGATGACAAGGCGGGAATTACTGAAGCTCTGGGGGACAGGTTTGTGTGCTCTTTGCACTGTTCACCTTTTCAGTTTTCCAGAAACCCCGCGGGCACAAATGGCCAAAAAAGGTCTCATTAGAACAAAACTCTCCCCCTATTTTACTTCCCTGGATGACGGGGCGATCCAGTGTAAACTTTGCCCCAGGCAGTGCCTTGTTCCCAGAGGCAAAAGGGGTTTTTGCAGGGTCCGTGAAAATCGGGAAGGGAAGTATTACAGCCTTGTCTATGGGAATCCCTGTGTCATACACTTAGACCCTATCGAGAAGGAACCCTTTTTCCATGTGCTTCCAGGCACTGCTTCTTTAACTCTATCAACGGCAGGATGCAATTTCCAGTGCAAGTTTTGTGAGAATTGGGAAATCTCACAAGCCTTCCCTGAAGATGTATACAGTCACGAGATCCCACCAAAACTTGTGGTGGAAAAAGCCAAAGAGATGGGTGCCAGATCCATTGCCTACACTTATGCAGAGCCCACAATCTTCTATGAATACATGTTTGACACTGCATACTTAGCAAAGAAGGCGGGTCTTCTGAATATCATACACTCTAATGGTTTTATCAATATGAATCCACTCAATAAGCTTTGCGAGGTGTTACACGCAGCCCATATTGACCTGAAGGGATTTACAGAAGCGTTTTATCATGAATTGTCCAGCGGGGAACTGGCCCCGGTGCTTGATACCATGAAGACATTCAAGCAAAAGGGAGTTCACCTAGAGATCACCAACCTCATGATTCCCACAAAAAATGATGACATGTCAGTGGTAAAAAAAATGTGCCTCTGGTTGAAAAAAGAATTGGGTGCTGACACTCCGGTCCATTTCTCTCGTTTCTATCCTTTGTACAAACTCAAGCGTCTCCCTCCAACGCCGATTTCGATGCTGGAGAAAGCTCGGGAAGTGGCTTTGTCTTCTGGTCTGGAATATGTTTATATTGGGAAGGTGCCAGGTCATGAGGGCTGGAATACCTTCTGCCCCAAGTGCAAGAAAATGGTGATCCAGCGAACCGGATACATGATTAGAGAAATACATATGAAGGATGGGAAGTGCGAATATTGTGGCAAGCCCATACCCGGTATTTGGGCGTGAGTCACGGAGAGATCAGCCTGATCGCCGCTGCCTGTAAAAGTCCCTTGCCGCCACAGAGCGGGAGTCAAGATTGGTCAAGCCGTATTGTTCAGCCCAGTCTATTGCTTCCAAGAACTCCTGCACAGTGATCCCACGACCGATTTCGGGATAGTCAAAGGCTTTGTATTCCACGCGGTATTGGGGCATTATATTTACATAGGTGGATTTGGGAAGATTCTCTGCCACCCATTTTGTGAATTTCTCCGTCCCGGCTACCCGGTTGGGCATTACCAGGTGTCGGATCATCAGCCCACGAATTGCAACTCCTTGCTCATCCACCAGGAGTTCTCCAACCTGCCTGTTCATTTCGGCGATCGCTTTCTTTGCCACTTCCGGGTAGTCTGAGGCCCCGGCTGAATATTTTTCCGCCTGATCAGCGTCCATGTATTTCATATCTGGCAAATAGATATCCACTATGCCATCTAAGAGTTTCAGTATCTCTAACCGCTCGTATCCGCTGGTGTTATAAACCAGGGGAAGACGCAGCCCTTTCTTCAAGGCAATCCGGATGGCATTGAGTATGTTGGGCATGACGTGGGTGGGTGTGACAAAGTTGATGTTATGGCAACCCATCTGCTGGAGATTCATCATCACGTCCGCCAGGTCTTTATCCTGAACTTCTTTTCCTCTTCCTTCATGGGATATGGGCCAGTTCTGGCAAAAGATACAGCGGAGATTGCAGTTTGAAAAAAAAATGGTTCCAGATCCGTGTTGGCCCACCAAAGGTATCTCTTCGCCAAAGTGGGGATTGGCGCTAAAAATCACAGGTCTGGCTGGAGCCCTGCAGAACCCCGTTTCGCCCTTTAACCGATTCACTCCGCACTCTCGCGGACACAGGTGACAATCCTCGAAAATGCTGTAGGCCTGCTCGATTCTCTGAGCCAGTTTGCCTTTTTTTTCTAATTCCTCATAGGCTGGATGCCATAGGTCCCGTTTTTTTTGCTCGGCATATAGGGCGCCTGGCGAGACGAACAGTGAACTGCCTAAGAGCAACGAACATTTGATGAAATCCCGGCGAGTGATCTCCATACCGGACACTCCGTTACCATAAGGTTCAGAGGTTCAGGGTTCATGATATCAAACGACAAAATATATCTTACGTCAAGGAAAATCAGTTATGTCGGTTAACGTAATGGAATAGTGGTGCTGGCGGGTGTGGATTTGAAACATTAGGGTATTACACTGAAAAAGCAACTCACCGTTTGACAGCGCTTTTTTTAACCTTCCCCCTTCTTTGGTCTTTCCCCTTTAGTATGACTTCCCTCCTTTCCCCATGATTTCTCCGATCTGTACCGCATCTGCGCTCGATTCCGCCTCTGCGATCAAGACCAATCCGCCGGCCAGACCGCTGCCTTCTCTCAGGAATGTGGCCATCATATGAAAACTGTCGCCTGTCAATCTCGGCTCGTCTGCCACCGTTATCTCCTATTTCTGTCGCCAAGCGCACATCGCTCGGCATAACATGTCCTTTATTAGTCATAGGTTTCCTATCATTCGAGAGAGCTTAATACCTCTTCAATCCTAATGCTGGTCCTTTTCCCATAGATTCCAGCACC
>JAKLQB010000555.1 GCA_022013615.1 Desulfobacterales bacterium
ACTACGATCCTCCATAGTTTTTCAGGAAAGACCCGGGTCGTGTATGGCGCAGTCACCGATGTAAACATGGTAGAGAGCAGTATGGTCGGCAACAGGATGTAGTCTATGGTTATACCCGATGTCAACAGGGTCAACCAGACTATGATCGCGAAAACGCTCACTGTGCCTTCTGATAAGGCTGTAACTGCCAACATGCTTTTGACAGGAACACCTGAGATTAGTCCGCCAATGGTCACAACGGGTCCGTATCCACCGCCCCCGACTCCTTTGTTAAACCCGGCTACGGCAGCGAATAGGAACATCCGATTGGGTTTGTAGGGCCGCTCTTTCCTGCCCTGATATATTGAGATGACCCCCATCATTAGTAACAGGACAGCCACGTAGAGCTTGATCCATATCTTTGCCACATGGAGATAGGCATAAACGGCGGTTATAGAAAAGGCCACAGCAACACACCCTACTATGGCAATGATCAGCCACAGCCTGATGGTCTCCGTCATGGGCTTCAACTTCCATTCGACGTTTCCATACTCTCGGTGAAGAAAGGCGCCCACGAGACCCTGTATCCCCTGCTGTATCATCACGGCGGGGACGATCTGCTTGGGATCAAAGCCTAAAACCAGCAGGAGCGGCACAAGGGCCGTTCCGTACCCCATACCTGCCGAAGCGTCCATGAACTCAAAACACACTGCAATAGCGATCACGTACCAGAAAATGGTCCAGTTGTCGGTGCCCACCCAACCCCTTGCCTTGACCACATCGGATGGGATCCTCTGGGTAGCCTCGAAGGGGTTTCCTGCCAACCAACAAGCCACCAGGAAAACAATAAAAACCGCCCCAAACCCACATAGAGCCGCTTTTATCTGTCCCTTTTCAGGCTTAAGACGTTCCAGTATAGTGGGCTTTTCCCGTTCAACTTGTCTGGCAACCTCCCAACCCATTGTCTTTTCTTCTTTCTCCATAATTTTATTCTCCTTTACTTGTCCTGAAACTTTTATTAATTGTTTAGTATCGTTCAAAAGTGTGTACATGGACATTTTTTGGGCTCGGACAATCACACACCTGAGACATCTCTTTATACTGAAAAAGAGCCCCATAGGTAACCGAGATAATAACAGGTTTAGAGCAGTGTTAATGTTAAAAGATTAAAAATATCGTAATGTTAGGCTCTCAATAAGATTGAGTCTTTCATGATTTTTCATGGCATATATACTTTCTTTCAGCCGATTTATTTAGAGTAAAAAACTCACGATAGAATTGTGAATTATTCCCCATGTACACACTTTTGAACGTTACCAATTGTTTAGACGTTGTTTACCAAGAATTTGATGATCGAATGTAAATGTGTCCACCGGACTTAAACACTCAGACAACTGCATGGACCGATTGTCCCAATGGTATAATCAAGATCTGTGCCAAGAGGTGGATTCGGCAAAACATGGTGGATCTACACACTAAAGTTACTGATATTATGTATCATTTTGAGTCTTGTCTTCTTTTTTCCATTTTCAAAACCACAAAAACCAACGGGTATTTCCCCCTTATTGTAAACTATGAAGTTACACGAGAGCCCCATTGTGAAACATCTCGTTTACAATTTCTGGTTGATGCTATTCTTTTTCCAGGGCACGAGCACAGAAAAATAACAACCCCATCAATACCCTGAGAACCAAATGAAAAATTATGGTTTGAAGATCATTCAGAAAGGTATGAAAAGATTGATGGTTGAGAATCGCGGGTTATTTCGGGAATTAAAATGGATGCGGCCATGCCAGCTGATCAATGGAACGCAGCCCTTGGTTCCTTTGTTTATGGATGCACCTGGCAACAGGTATTCAGACCATAGCTTACTTAAAGGGCTCTGGCATGTATCTTGCGTGACCTATGAAAAAATAGCACAAGTTGACGCATCAATTTTAATTTTCTTTGCACTAAAAATTCTACCAGGGCTTTATGAAAGGAGCGCGAAATTATGACGCTGAATGTGATTCTTTGTATCATCGGATTTGTGCTGCTGTACTATGGGGCTGAATGGCTTGTAAAAGGATCTTCGAGTCTTGCACGTAGTCTCGGCGTATCACCGATTGTTATCGGTTTAACAGTGGTTGCATTCGGGACTTCCGCGCCGGAGCTGGTGGTAAGTCTCATCTCCTCCATTAAAGGGAAGAGTATGATCGCTGTTGGGAATGTCGTAGGAAGCAATATCTGTAATATTGCCCTTGTTCTTGGTCTGGCAGCCCTGTTTCAACCACTTACCTGCGATCGGTCGATCATCAAACGAGACATTCCCATCATGCTCGGTGTATCCCTGTACCTCTTGCTGATCTCCTTAAACTCGAAACTTGGAAGAATTGAAGGGGCAACCCTTTTCGGCGGGATCATTCTTTACACTTTCTTCAATTATTATATTTCCATGAAGGAGTCCAGACAAGCATCGGTCGGAGCGAGCTTAGCTCCTGAGGCCACTCTGGGGGGCTCAGGAGAATTGGAAGAAATTGAATATGTCGCATCCAGGCAGAAGCAGATCATTCTGATCATAGTGGGAATAATCGGTGTCGTGGGTGGGGCTCAGATTGTGGTCGAATCCGCTGTTAAAATTATGACAGTACTGGGTGTA
>JAKLQB010000054.1 GCA_022013615.1 Desulfobacterales bacterium
CTGGCCCAGACCTGGCCTTGATACGTTGCGAGAGTGGCTGATCGAACATAACTGATTCGTTAGGTTACGACATATGTCCGCTAAGTCGCGCCAGGGCAGGCCTCAATCCCCCTTTGCAAAAGGGGGAAGCAGTCGGAATGCCCGGACTGAGAAGTTACGAAAAATAGAACCAATAGGACACCACACTTTAGATCACTATAGATCACTTTAGATCACTTTAAACTTCAAATGACGTGAGGGACAAAAATTGACATCTGAGGTTGTTTTAACAGGAGACCATTTTATGAACGGAGATGAGGCCTGTGCCGAGGGGGCCCTGGCCGCAGGGTGCCGTTTTTTCGGGGGCTATCCGATAACACCGGCCACCGAGGTCGCGGAGACAATGGCGAGACGGCTTCCGGCTGTGGGAGGTATCTTCATTCAGATGGAAGACGAGATAGCCTCCATTGCGGCTGTGCTCGGTGCCGCCTGGGGAGGGGCAAAGGCCATGACAGCTACCTCGGGACCGGGTTTCAGCCTGATGATGGAAAATATTGGCCTTGGTGTAGTCACGGAGACACCCTGCGTCATTGTAAACATCCAGAGAGGGGGGCCTTCGACCGGTCTTCCGACCCTGTGCGGCCAGGGGGATATGATGCAGGCCCGCTGGGGCTCACACGGTCATTATGAAATCATCGCCATCAGCCCGAGTTCCCCTCAAGAGATGTTCAATTTTACAATCAGGGCATTCAATCTTGCGGAGACCTTTCGCATGCCGGTTCTGGTTATGGCTGATGAGGTTGTGGGACATACTCTGGAGCGTGTTACCATCCCCCCCGCCAAAGAGATTGAGGTGATTAATCGAAAAAAGCCAACGGAGTCCCCTGAGACCTACCTTCCCTACAAAACAGACAGCTCTTTTATCCCGGTTCTCCCTGACGCAGGGGATGGGTACAGGATTCACGTTACGGGGCTTACCCATGATGAAAGAGGGTATCCAGGAATGGATGCCAAGACGCAGGAAACGATGATGACACGCCTGATCCAAAAGGTCCGGAAGAATAGAGATCAAATCTTGGATTATGAGGATTACTTTCTTGATGGGGCCGAAATTGTAATCGTGACTTACGGATCTTCTGTCAGGCCGGCTCTCAAGGCAATGCGCGGCCTGCGAGAGGATGGGATAAATGTGGGCCTTTTGAAATTAAATACGGTCTGGCCATTTGCCGAGGACCTGATCCGGAAACTGGCAAAAAAGGTGGAGGCCTTTGTAGTGCCCGAGGTGAACTTCGGGCAGATCTCCCTGGAAGTGGAAAGGTGCTCATCCGGCCAGGCCTTTACGCACCTGATTTCCCATGCTGGTGGAGGAATCCATACCCCAAAGCAGGTCGTTGAGGGCGTAAAAAAGGCCTTACGTATGCTCGGAAGCGGAAGGACAAAAAGATGAAACAAAAAGCCAATGATGAACCGCACAGGCATCCAAAGGATGAGCTTCTAAGGGAAGCCCGCATGCCGCATATATGGTGCCCGGGTTGCGGCATTGGAAGTGCCGTTTCGGCAGCTATTACTACTCTGAAGAAAATGGGAACCGATTATAATCAACTTGCCATTGTCTCCGGTATTGGATGCACCGGCAGGGTGGCCGGATATCTTAACCTCGATTCCTTTCATACAACCCATGGTCGAGCTATCCCCTTTGCAACAGGGCTGAAATTGGCCAAACCTGAGTTGAATGTCTTTGTATTCAGCGGCGATGGAGATCTCTTCTCAATAGGGGGTAATCACTTTATACACGCGGCCCGAAGGAATATCGATATCACCGTTTTCTGTGTGAACAACATGAATTATGGAATGACCGGGGGGCAGGTTTCGGCCAACACCCCCATCGGTGCAAAGACGCCCACCAGCCCTTACGGGAATACGGAGGTTCCTTTGAACCTTCCTTCACTGGCCGCAGCCTGCGGGGCCGTGTATGTGGCCCGCTGGCTGTCCCTGGACGTAAGGAGGCTCGCGCAATCCTTTCACGAGGCCCTGATAAAACCAGGTTTTTCCTTTGTGGAGGTCATGGCTCCATGTCCCACGGCATTTGGAAGACGCAATCGTTTGGGCGGGGCCCTGGAGATGACCAAACTGTACAAGGAGAACAGCGTGATCAGAAACGGCGTGCATCCCGATGAAACGGTGATACAAGAAGGAAAGAAAATGGTACTTGGAAAGTTCGTTGACATTCAACGTCCCACCTTTTTGGAGGGGCTTTCTGCTGCGTCCCAAATTAAAGGGACAATGTGGCCCAAAAAGGAGGTGGCAGGCAACAGTTGATATAGCCGCAAAAAGGCACAAAATACACAAAAATAATAATTTACATATTGGAATATCAAAAAGTTATGGGCGTCAAAAATATAAATTTGGACTTTTTACAAGACCATCAAATTTTGAAATCTGTTTGTTCATGGCTTGTGCTGGTTAGGAGGGATGATGGCCACTAAAAGCGAATACAAGGAGATCATAATTACGGGATTCGGAGGCCAGGGGATTATCCTGTCCGGGAATATCCTTGGCAAAGCTGCAACCCTTTTCGAGAACAAAAATGCTACCCTCATACAGTCTTACGGCCCTGAGGCCCGTGGTGGCGCTTGCGCTGCACAGGTAGTGATCTCCACGGATACCATCGAGTATCCTTATGTGGAGGATCCCCATGTTTTGGTGTGTATGTCCCAGGAGGGATTCGATATAAATGTCCCGAAGTTGATCGAAGGGGGCGATCTTTTTACGGACTCGGGCCTTGTTAAAATCGATCCGAAGAGTACTCCGAAGGATGTAAAAATCTATTCCATACCAGCCACGGGTTTCGCCGAGGAGATGGGGGTAAAGATGATGGCAAACATCATTATGTTGAGTTTCGTGATCGCCATTACACAATTGGTCTCTCGCAATGCACTCAAAAAGGCGGTCGCCTCCTCAGTGCCAAAGGGAACCGAAGAGAAGAACCTGTCCGGTATGGAAAAAGGCTATCAATACGGATTGGATTTGATAGCAAGTGGGAAATAGCCTGGTATGACTTCCAACAACGGCACCCTGATCATCGGAGCTACGCCCCAGGGATTGCAGGCAGCCCTGACCCTGGCCCGCCTGGGTAGAAAAGTTACCCTGACCGACAGGAACATAGAAATCGCCAGCCCGCCCGGAGGTTGGAGCGACAAGGGCAAACGCTGGAATCATTATCTCCGCACTCAGATCTCCTATCACCCTCTTATAGAGCTGTTCACGGAAACGGAAGCAGGCAGCATTAAGGAGAACAGAAAAGGAGTCGAGGTAGAACTGTCCCAAAGGTCCCGGTGGATTCTCCCTGATTTGTGCGTGGACTGTCAGAAATGTCTTTCCTCATGTCCCGTTGACCTTTCAAATGGCCGCAAACCCATATTCGAGTTGATAACCCCCACTACTATTGCCATTGATAAGCGGGAGAAGGCCCCCTGTAGATTGGCCTGTCCCATTGACATGAATCCGCAGGGTTATGTGGCGATGATTGGACAAGGAAGATTTGATGAGGCATACGAACTCATCCTGGACAAAAATCCTCTCCCCGGGGTATGCGGCCGGGTATGCCATCATCCCTGTGAAACTGCGTGTCGACGTCAGGAGACCGACGATCCTGTTGCCATATGTGCTTTAAAGCGGTTTGCCACAGATGAAGCTATAAAGAAGGGTAAGAAACTTAAAAATGCAGGCGTCCCCAGCCCCAAAGGGCCTCGAATCGCCATCATCGGATCCGGTCCCGCCGGACTGACAGCGGCACACGATCTGGCCAAGGCCGGATTTCGAACTACCCTCATAGAGGCTGAAGACAAGCCAGGGGGGCTCCTGTGGCATGGCATTGCACCTTATCGCCTCCCCAGGGAGATCGTCGAGGAGGAAATAGGGCAGATACTTGCCCTGGGGGTTGACTTGAGGCTTAATTCCCCTGTCAGGGCCTGGGAGGATATCGAAAGACTGAAAGCCGAAGGTTTTCGTGCCATTCTTTTGGCCACGGGTGCTTCAAGAGATCTCCGGATGAACATCAAAGGGGAAGATCTTGAGAAGATCTATGGTTGTGTGTCCTTTCTCAAAGGATTGTGGAGAGGGAAAACCCCTGAATCGATGGGGAGGGTTACGGTTATCGGTGGGGGTAATGCAGCGGTTGAAGCAGCTCGGGCAAGTATCCGGTCAGGTGCTGCTTCTGTCACCCTAATTTATCGACGTACCAGAAAAGAGATGCCGGCAGATCCCCATGAGGTGGAGCAGGCCCTAGAAGAAGGAGTGAAGCTAAGGTGTCTCGCCGTGCCTGTGGAATTTGAGGGGAAAGGCAATAGATTGGCCCGAATCAAGTGTATCAAGATGAAATTGGAGGGTATGGATGCTTCCGGCCGGCCAAAACCGGTTCCGATCGATGAATCCGAGTTTCACATAAATGCGGACACTGCCATTATCAGCATTGGTCAGGAGCCTGATTTTTCTTATGGCATGGCTGGAGATATAAAACTTAAACGACGGGGGACCATAGAGGTCGCGACAAACGGAGAAACCAACATTGCCGGTATTTATGCCTCAGGGGATGCGACTTCTGGACCATCGACAGTGGTCGAGGCCATGGCTTCCGGTCGAAGGGCGGCCCAGAGTATTATTTATGCCCTGAAGTCTGCAGGTAGAAATGCCCCGGATGAAGGGGCTGTGGTGTCCCGTAAAGAATATGATCCTGTCCCAAAAGGGATCCCAAGGCAGAGACGAAGCCCTGCCCCTCATAGAGAGATTTCTGCGCGGGTAAAGGACAACGATGAGGTCATCGGCCCTTTTTCAGTTAAAGAAGCAATGAAAGAGGCTTCCAGGTGCCTTCAATGCGGGGTATGCAGCGAGTGCCTCCGATGCGAAATATCGTGTGATCTGGGGGCCATCAGGCATGACAGAATCTCAACACGCTGGTCTTTCAATTTTGACCAGATAATTGTGTCCGACCACACTCAGACCCTTCCTGAAGTTGATCCTTCCCGTGTGATCCGGATTGAGAATTATGGGAAAACAGGTTCCTGGGCAAAGGCAATTATAGCGGGGCGTACTGCCGCGATGAAGGCCTTAAGTAATACTTCTCCTGCCAGAGTACAACCCATCTTTAGAAGGGACCTTGGTGATGGAGATCTAAGGGTCGGCATTTTCCTTTGCTCTTGCAATGAAACATTGAATGAGAATGGCTTGCTGGACGAGACGATAGCTCCTCTGAAGAGTTTTCGGGGTGTTGCTCATGCAGAGGTTTTGATTTCTGCCTGCCACCCGGAGAAAGGTCTCAGGATAGAAGAAGTTATCCACGAAAAGGGATTGAATGGAGCCCTCATCGCTTCATGCGTTTGCTGTAATCTGGATTTTGCCTGCGAATCCTGCACTGACCAGCGTATCAGGTTGAAAAACAGGCTATTCAGGCAGGGAGGATATGACCCGAAAGACATCGCTTTTGTCAATATCAAGGAGACCTGTTTGATTCCTTTTAAAGACGACGGAAAAGTGGAAATCGAACATGTTAGGAGGGTCATTCAATCGGGGCTCTGGCAATTGAAGGAACACAAAACCCTGTCAGTGAGCAGCGAAGAACCTTATACCCAGGCCCTTATCCTGGGGGCAGGGGAGACTGGTATTGCGGCAGCAAAAGGTCTTAAAGAGCAATTCCCGTCAGTAGTTGTGGTCGAGAATCAGGATGTGGACAAAGAAATTGAAGAGGAATTACGGGAATTCGGGATCGATCTGGTCTGGCCGGTGAGACCAATTAGACTCGATGGTCAGCGGGGAAACTTCACCCTGATCGTTGAAAAGGGTGATGCTTTATTGACCCGGGAAGAGGGCAAACGGCTGCGTGACTTAGACACCAATATTTTTGATAAAAACCCCGGATATCAAAAGATTCAAGCGGGTATTATCATGCTTGGGCGTAATGAATTTAAAAATATTCCTTACAGGCGGGATGCTTTTGAAAGAGACTTACATGCACGCAGTAGCAGGGCCTTTGGTACCCTCGAGACCGGCATCCCGGGCGTCTACATGGCGTCTTGGCCCCAGGCGCGCAATATTCCAGATAAGGACCTGGGAAAATCGGCAGCGAGCGAAGCACTGGAAGGTACCTTTGGAAGGGCTGAGCCATCCGGATATCTTGTGGCCCACATGGACTCCGAGTTCTGCCGTGGTTGTGGCAGATGCGCTGATATATGTCCGGAAGGTGCTGCGCGGCTTGAGGAGACAACCAGAGGGGTGGCTTCCTGCTGGATCGAGCCAGGTCTTTGCACAGGGTGTGGAAGTTGTATCGCGGAATGCCCTACAGGGGCCATCAGCATCCCTGAGTATGAACAGGGGTACTTTGAAAAGGTGATAAATGCATTCCTTGGATAGCAAAGGACCCATTTTGGCTTTTTTTTGTAACTGGGCACCCTATCGGTGTTACATGGATCTATGCAAGTCCGGGCACTCGTTTCCCTACCCTATTTATCCAGTCAAGCTGATGTGTACGGGACGTATAGACCCTGCGATGGTGCTTTTTGCCTTTGAGAGGGGCGCGGAGGGGGTTCTGATTATGGGATGTAAGGATAAAGAATGCCGGTATGGTCCAGGCCCGGGGCAGGCAAAAAAAATGGCGGGGTCCGTTCATGGGCTTATACATATTCTGGGATTGGAACCCGAGCGGTTCTCAACCTTGCAATATTCCTTTGATGAGCAAAACAGGCTTTTTGAGGAAATGGAGTCATTTGCGAAAAAAGTTTATAAACTGGAAAAATCGCCGATAGGCGATTAACAAAGCACCATACAGCAATTTTGTCGATGATAGGGGATCTCTTTTGGATAAAAATAACACCTTAAACCAGCTTATAGAAAAATTTCAGGTCTTTCATTGCGTTGAATGCGGCAAATGCACTGGAGCCTGCCCCCTGGCCCAGGTAGACCGGGATTTTTCCCCGCGTCTTATGGCAAAATATGCCATTGAACAAGGAATTGATTCCGAATACGTCAGGGAAAAGGCCTGGGCATGTCTTACCTGTGGCCTCTGTGATGAACGCTGTCCTGTGGGGATCTCTTTTACCGAATTCATTCGGACCATACGCCCACTTTATGCACGGGAGGATTTCAAGGGCCATCTGAGTCATGGTGGGGCTTTGCATGGTTTGATGCGGATGCAGACAGCCCCTGGATTAATTCAAAATCGCCTGGACTGGATCACACCGGATCTTAAGGTATCGTCCCGCGGGGAGATCCTCTATTTTGTCGGTTGCCTGCCCTATTTCGAGACTTTTTTTTCTGACATGAGCGTTAGCTTAGTGAAGATTGCTGTCGATACTGTAAAGATCCTCAACTCACTGGGTATTGAGCCAGTGGTATTGCCAGATGAACGGTGTTGCGGTCATGACCTCATTTGGACAGGGGACGGGGAATCGTTCCATAAACTTCGCCTTTTCAACATGGAATCCTTTAAGAAAGCCGGGGTAAAGACCATCATCACGGCCTGCGGGGAGTGTAGTTATGTCCTGAAATATCTTTACCCGGACTCATCGGAGCCCTTTCCCTTTGAGGTAATGCATTTGAGTGAGTATCTGAAAATGACCGGTTTTATTACCGGGAGAAGTATAGATAAAATTGCCACATATCAAGACCCTTGCCGGCTGGGTCGTTTCCAGGGGGTCTACGATGCTCCCAGGGAGCTTTTAGGGCAAATACTGGAACTTCGAGAAATGCCTCATTTTGGCCCCGGTGCCTGGTGCTGTGGAAACTCAGCATGGCTTAACTGCGATAGATATAGTAAACAGATGCAGGTCGAACGCCTCCTGGAGGCCAAGGGAACACAAGCAGATCTGATGGTAACAGCGTGTCCAAAATGCCAGGTGCATCTCACCTGCGCCATGAGAGATGTAAACCGCCTTCAGGATCTTCGTATGAAGATCCTGGATATTTCTTCAGTTATTGCAGAATCGATTGAATGAAGCAGTTATAGTTCTTCGCAGATGAATTGATACTTGACAAGCGGTTCAGGTACGTGTTATTTTATCCCTGAAATTCACATAAATCAAATTGAATTTTAGGGTGTGATATGATTTCCAGTC
>JAKLQB010000556.1 GCA_022013615.1 Desulfobacterales bacterium
ATCGCGATTTCAAAGAGCTAAGATTCGGAGGCACGCACGACACGGTTGTCTACGCGGTCAGGGATGGCAAAGTGGATGCCGGTACTGTAAGAACGGATACATTAGAGAATATGGAAATTGAAGGGAAGATAAATCTTAAAGACTTCCATGTGATCCATAAACATGGTGGAGGGCTGGTTCATTTGCCTTTTTTACACTCAACCCGTTCTTATCCGGAATGGCCTTTTGCAAAAGTCAAACACACACCTGATGAACTGGCAGAAAAGGTTGCAACAGCATTGCTTGAAATGCCTAAGGGTTCTTCTGCTGCAAAGGCAGCAAGATGTGCCGGTTGGACCATTCCTTTGAACTATCAATCAGTACATGAATGTTTAAAGGAGCTGAAGGTCGGGCCTTACAGGGATCTGGGCAAAATAATATTCTCAGATGTTTTCAAAAAGTACCGAGAGTGGATGTTAGCAATTATCATCCTATTTGCAATACTGGCAGGGGCCATTGGTTATATTCTAAGACTCAACCGAGGCATTAAGGGATCCCATGTAAAATTACAGAAAGAAATCGAAGAGCGAAAGCAAGTAGAGGAGGCGCTGCGGGAGAGTGAGGAGCGTTTTAGGGATATCTCATTTAGTATGGCGGACTGGATTTGGGAAGTTGACAAAGACGGGAAATACACATTTGCGTCTGGAAGTGTAAAGGAAATTCTTGGATATGATAGTGAAGAGCTTATCGGGAAAACACCCTTCGAACTAATGCCGGAAGACGAAGCAAAGCGAGTCAGTGAAGTTTTCAGAGTAATTGGCGCTGAAAAGAAACCAATTGTTGATTTGGAAAACTGGAACATTACAAAAGACGGAAAACGGGTTTGCTTCCTCACCAATGGCGTACCAATACTAAACAAGCAAGGCGAGATATGCGGCTACCGAGGAGTTGATAAAGACATCACCGAGCGGAAGCTGGCTGAGGAGGCGCTAATAAAAGCCGAAGCCATGTACCGCAAACTGTTTGAAGCTGTCCCGGTGGGGCTTTACCGAACCACGATGGAGGGAGTGATCCTGGACGCAAACCCTGCCCTGGTACAGCTACTGGGCTACCCGGATCTGCAAACACTAAAAAGGGTCAATACGAAAGACATTGTTCATCCCGAGGATCGTTATCGCACACATGCCCTGCTGAAGGAACAAGACGTCGTGCATGATTTCGAACTGCGTGTTAGCAAACGCGATGGCACGGTCATCCATGTGAGGGATAGGGTGAAGGCCGTCCGCGATGCCAGCGGGCGAATGATCTATCAGGAGGGGAGCTTAGAAGACATCACCGAACGCAAGCAGGCGGAAGAAGCGCTTAAAGAATCTGAATCAAGATACCGGACACTGGTGGAGTGTTCTACTGATGCTATTCTGATGATTGATAAAGAAAGGGATATCATCCACTGCAATCACGCATGCCTTGATCTTTTTGGCTATGAGCGAGGGGAAATTGAGGGCAAATCCATAAGGATTATTCATAAATCGGACCAAAGCTTCTATTCCTTTGGGGATATAGCCTATCCTATTATTGAGAGAATTGGTTACTTCAGAACAGAATGGGACTTTCTGCGTAAGGATGGCACTGTCATACCGGTTGAGACAGTGACATCACCAATAAGATCATCTGATGGAGCCATAGAGGGTTATATTGCCGTAATCAGAGATATCACCAAGCGGAAACAGGCAGAGGAAGAGCGAATCCGTTTGTCCACTGCCATTGAACAGTCAGCTGAAAGTGTGGTCATTACCGATAGAGAGGGCACAATCAGGTATGTCAACCCTGCTTTCGAATCCGTTACAGGTTACAGCCGGCAAGAGGCTATTGGCCAAAACCCCCGGATCATAAAGAGTAACAAACACGTCAAAGAATTCTATTCAGACCTGTGGGATACCATCATCAGTGGCAAAGTGTGGAGAGGCCGTCTGACAAACAAAAAAAAAGATGGGACGCTTTACGAGGAAGAGGCGACCATCTCGCCCGTCAATAATACTTCAGGCGAGATCATAAACTTTGTGGCTGTCAAGCGAGACGTGACCGAAGAAATTAAATTGGAAGATAAGCTTCGGCAGGCCCAAAAAATGGAAGCCATCGGAACCCTTGCAGGAGGCATTGCCCATGACTTTAACAATATCTTGAGCGCCATTATCGGATACACTGAATTGACTCAATACGAAATACCGGAAGGATCTAAGGCAAAGGGAAATTTAAGGGAAGTGCTAAAGGCAGGGCGCCGTGCAAAAGACCTGGTGAAGCAAATCCTTGCTTTCAGCCGCCAGGGGGACCAGGAACGGAAACCCTTGCAGATAAGCCATATTGTAAAGGAGGTACTCAAGCTTCTGAGGGCATCACTTCCCACGACCATCGAATTCCGGCTGAACATTGAACCTGAAATTGGCATTATTGAGGCCGATCCCACTCAGATGCACCAGGTGTTGATGAATCTCTGCACAAATGCAGCCCACGCCATGGATGAAAAAGGAGGGATTCTGGAACTGAGCGTCCAGAATGTTACTATTTTTGAGGACGGATTTGCGAGTGGAGAACCAGAAAAATCCAAAACCCGAAATTTGAAATCAAAAATCTTATTGCCCCCGGGCCCCTATGTGACCTTGACAGTGAGTGATACGGGCCACGGTATGTCTGCTGAGGTGCTCGGTCGTATATTTGATCCTTACTTTACAACCATGGAAAAGGGAGAGGGAACCGGCCTGGGACTGGCCGTTGTACACGGGATCGTGAAGAGTCACGGGGGAGCAATCACTGTTTATAGCAAGGTGGGGAAGGGTTCTACCTTCAAGGTATATTTTCCTGTAATTGAAAAGAAACTGGTGGAAAAAGAGGAAAAAGCAGAAGCCATTTCTACAGGACATCAACGAATTCTTTTCGTGGACGATGAACCTGTCCTTGTAGACATAGGAAAAAAGATGCTTGAGCACCTTGGGCATCAGGTTATCACCAGGACAAGCAGTGTGGAAGCGCTTGAGGCTTTCCGGAATAATCCCGACAAATTCGACCTGGTCATAACAGATAAAACCATGCCCCAGATGACGGGTTTTGGTCTTGCCAAAGAAATAAAACGGATAAGGCCGGGTGTCCCCATTATCCTGTGTACCGGGTTCAGTGATACAACCGATGAAGATAAGGCCAGGGCCATGGGCATTAACGGATTGGTAATGAAACCTGTAGTAATGCGAGAGATGGCTGAAATTATCAAGAGAGTATCGGACGGGAGAGGGTGCATCAAAAAATAATGTGACTGAAATGTTAAAAGTGGCCGAAGCGTGAAGGAGTAAGGCTGTGAAAGCAAAAAAATTAGCAGAAAATCTGGGACTGGAAGAAGAGAAATTTGCCGAACTGTTTGGGCTTTACAAGGAGACAGCTTCTTCCGATCTAAAGGAACTGAAATTTGCTATCAGTGCCGGAGATGCAGAAAAGGCTCACGAAAAGGCCCATTCCATTAAAGGGGCGTCCGGCAATCTTGGCCTTGATGAATTGTATGAGACAGCCAAGGCGATTGATGACCGTGCCAGGGTAAATTCTTTGGATGGACTGGAAAAAATGTTTCAGGAATTTTGGGAAAGTTATGATAAGCTGGTAAAGGAGCTTGAAAAGAGCAGTTAAAAAAAGATCCACCAATGAATTCACAAGAAATCCTGGAAAAGCTCGATCGAATAGAAGGTCTCCCCAATTTGCCGGCTATTGCAATGGAAGTGAATGAAATGCTTAATCCCAAGATTTTGGATTATAATAGCATCAAAAAATCCCCCTTAATCCCCCTTTGCAAAAGGGGGAAATTGTAGTCTCCCCTCTTAGACAGGACGAAATCTTAACCTCCCACTTCGTAAAGTGCTTTTACCCTTTTTTGAGTTGGACTTTTGCGGATCCCTGCCCCATACACCCACACATTATGATATTTGCACTCCCACTTCACATGTGATAAGTTTTAACAAGATATCATTTTTTAGCCCCTTTCTTGCCCGCTCCTTAGAGCCTTAGGGAATGAAACATTATCACTTTTGATCGGTAAAAATTATAAGGTTAACACCGGCAAAGCTGGTGGTTGATTACTGCTGTTAAAAAAACCTTTATAAGCGGGGTGATGTAAAAGGTTTTGAGATCGAATTTAAGAGGAAAGATTTGCAGATTGTCAGCGCCGACTGCAGCATGTATCTGGTGCAGCGGGTCAAAGAACGTACTGCCGAACTAAAGAAAAGAACCAGGGAGCTGGGGTGTTTTAAAAAGTTGTTCGTAGATCGTGAGCTGCGTATGGTGGAGCTGAAAAAGCGAATCGAGGTGCTGGAAAAGGAGCTGACGGCGAAGGGGAAGGGGTAAATGGACGATGGACGATGGGACGATGGACTGAGATCGTCATGGATGGGCTTTGGGGAGTTAACGATTATCAATTAACAATTTGCAATTCTAACGAGATTAAAAGGGAAGAATAATTGTGAACTTTGAATTGTCAATTGTGAATGGAAAGAGAGAGAAATGTGACGGCTATATTTACCATAATTCCAAAATAGACTTGACTGTTTTGGAATTACACATAAAATAGACATATGCGCTATATAACATCCCACATTCTCGATGACCTGAAAAGAAAGATGGTTTTTGTAGGAGGTCCCCGGCAGGTGGGTAAAACAACCCTTGCAAAGGCCATCCTCACCAGTAATTACCCTGATGGGCGTTATCTTAACTGGGATTTTGATGAAGATCGTCAGGATATTCTTCAGAAAAGGTGGAGCACGGATAATCCGCTGCTCATATTTGACGAGTTACACAAGCTCCCTAAGTGGAAGGGCTGGATCAAGGGAATATATGACGTGTCTCACAATCTCCATTCATTCCTGATTACGGGTTCAGCCCGTCTTGATGTCTATCGTCGAGGCGGCGACTCCCTATTGGGAAGATACCATTACTGGCGGTTGCATCCTTTCACCCTTGATGAGATCCCAAAGGGGATTTCTCCAAAAGATGCTTTCAAACGTCTGATGACGCTTGGGGGGTTCCCTGAGCCGTTTCTGGAGGGTGATGAACGTAGCGCGAGACGCTGGCGGCGGGAGCGCTTTGACAGGGTTCTGAGAGAAGATGTCCGGGATCTCGAACCGGTAAGGGACATTCAGCTATTAAGCATATTTCTGGACCTGTTGCGGCACAGGGTGGGTGGTCTGGTCGTCCTGTCAAATCTTGCCGGGGACCTGGAAATCTCTCCAAAGACGGCAAAGGCATGGCTGGAAACTCTGGAGAGAATGTATCTGGTATTCAGCGTAAGGCCCTATACAAAGTCATTGCCGCGAGCGGTAAGAAAACCGCCCAAGGTCTACTTTTTTGATAATGGTGACGTGCTGGGTGATGAAGGGGCCCGTTTTGAGAACCTTGTTGCCACATCGCTCTTGAAACGATTGCACTATCTCGAAGACAGCCAGGGCTATAAATATGAATTGCGATATATCCGTGACAAAGAAGGCCGCGAAGTTGATTTTGCAATTGTTAAAGAAGGGGAACTGGAAGAGTTGATAGAGGTTAAATACTCGGATGATTCAATAGCGAGATCACTCTCCTATTATGCCGACCGCCTTAACCCCAAAAAGGCCATACAGATTGTTTCGGAGATAAAAAGACCCTATGACAAAGGTAAAATAAGAGTTACCGACCCCATATCCTATTTTAGCAACTTTTTCAAATGACGACTGAAGGAGCCGCAGAATTTGGAAGGATTTACTTCATACATACTCACTTCGTGAGCGTCAAGGCGCTGCGCGCCGTAAAGACGCTACGCCGTCAGGGGGAGCCTTAAAGCGCAAACCATACATACTTAAAGGATTGACTTGTTACCCAATAAGTTTTAATCATATTTAAAACTTTTTGGGGGGATCAATCTATGAGAAAGGAATATATTACCAGGCAACATTATCTTGACAGGATAAGGCCCTACTTCATCAACCTTTTGGAAATCAGGGGGTGATATTATGCAACAACGTATCTCAATTGATCCTAAAGTTTTTCACGGACAGGCTTGCATTAAGGGAACGCGCATCCCTGTCCATCAAATTGTACATATGATAGCTAACGGAGATACAATTGAGGATCTCCTCAAAGAGTATCCTTCGCTTGAACGTGACGATATTATTGCCTGTATTGATTATGCTGCGTCACTGACTGAAGAACTGGTTACTCCTATTGAGTCATTGGCAATTTAGAAATGAAAATCCTCGTGGATGAGAACATACCTTTAATGACCGTTCAGGCATTGCGTGAAATGACCCATGAGGTATTAGACATTCGAGGCACATTAGATGAGGGCACATCGGATGAGATTTTATGGAAGATTAGCCAGCGAGAAGGGCAATTATTAATCACCACGGATAAGGGATTCACGGAGTACCGTGAAAAACTGCATCATGGCATCCTTATTGTACGCCTTAGAAAGCCGAATCGCCACAAGATTCACCAACGAGTCATGCAAGCTATGAAACGATTTGCTGAAAGAGAATGGCCTGGTTTGTTAGTTGTAATGCGGGATACGGTTCAAAGTGTGTGGCGAACCAGGAAACAACGGTAAATATTGTATCAACCACAGGTCCTCTTATGGTCTTTTCGAAATTGAACAGCTTGCACTTACTCAAGGACCTTTATGGTCGGATTGATTATCCTTTTGCGGTATACAAGGAGAGTGTAGATGTTGGAATTCAACATGGTTTTTCAGATACCCTTTCATTAAAGTCATTTCTGACCCAGAACAGGTGGTAACCAAAAAAAAATCTGAAATTCCAGTCGATTTACAGACTGCAAAACTTGTTCTCTCTCTTATTTTCTATTCTTCCCTGTAACTCAACAAAAAATGCCATGTCGGCTTGCGGCCAGGACAGTGAATTTTAAACAAACCCATTAAAAAGCTCCAGATGTCCCTCTATACACGCAGGCTCAATGAAGAGTTGGGGTTGCGGGTGGCGGCGCGCACGGCCGCGCTTGAGGAAAAAACCGAACAGCTTGAACAATTTAACAAGATGTTTGTGGGCCGCGAGCTCCGCATGGCTGAGCTGAAAGAGCGAATAGAGGACCTGGAAAAGGAACTGGCGGCGAAGGGAGGGCATTAGCGGGTCTGCTGAGATTGAAAGGGAATGATAATTGTCAATTGTGAATTGTGAATTGTCAATCCAAAAAGTCTCTTTATAGGCATCCCAGGGCCACGTCATTTGAGCTGATAACTTGCTGACTTAACGGGAATTGTTTGCTTATGCAATTTTCTATAAATTCGAAGCACGAAGCATCCCGCTGTTAGCGGGAAAACAAATACGAATGACCAAAATTCAAAATTCTAAACGTGATGAGCCCCGCAGATATTGGATAAATGTATGAAATGTTTTGGTCATTTGATATTCGAAATTAGATATTATTCCCCGCCCAGGCGGGGTATTCGGCCCGCCCTGGTGCGACGTGGTCTGGAACAAGCTATCAGAATCGAATGCTTCGTAATATGGACCAATGAACATGGATATTATACTTTCGGTCTGGGCCAGGGATTTCGGATTTTGATGTCCCCAGAAACTCCTAATACTAATGATTTATCGCCGATTTTGACGTTTCCCTAATAGGCATCTGCTATGTGTTGACAAATGCACGAAAAAATGTAATATATAATAAGTTTAAAATGACTTATTTGGGGGTGTATGATGAACACAGATAGTGTGCGTCTAAATATTACAATTCCACATGAACTGGCTCGAACACTGAATGAATTGGCCGGACCTAAAAAGCGCAGCCGGTTTATTGCTGAGGCACTTAAAAGGGAGATTAATCAAAGGAGAAAAGAAGACCTTGATAGGGCCCTGGAAGAAGGCTATCGGGCCACTGCAAGAGAGAGTGCAGCTCTGGCAAAGGAGTTCGAAAGCGCTGATTTGGAGGGATGGGATGACTATTAGCAGGGGCGGAATCTATCTTGCCGCGCTTGATCCGGTTGTAGGGCGAGAGCTTTCCAAAACACGACCGGTTGTCGTTGTTTCCAACGACAAGAACAATCAGTTTTCCGGAACCGTAACAATATTGCCTGTTACGTCGAAAAACATAAGGAAGATGTACCCCTTTGAGGTCTTATTACACAAGGGCACCGGAAATTTACCCAAGAACTCGAAGGTTAAGGCGGATCAAATTCGAACGCTTGACAAGAACCGAATCGTGAAATTTATCGGTACGTTGGGACTCGATCACATCGCCCAAATTGAGGAAGCCATGAAAGTTCATTTGGCATTGGTTTGAGCAGAATCCCTCCTATCATTCTCGCCCTGACACCCAAACGTCCTTATAAGGAGTTTTTTCCTCTGGAAAGATCATACTGAATTATCAAAGAAAGCCAGGGAAGCCATTTGGAAAAGCACTTTAACAAATGACCCCTTGCAAAAGCTGTCTTGTTAAAACGGTAATATTTCCTACAATATCCTCACCGGGGCTCCCACAGTAAGGAGACTCAAGGGTGAAATTATGACCATCCGCCTGATCAAAAAATAATAAGTGCAAGTATTCGTACGGTTGGTAAGACGAAGAAATAATTGTGAATTGTGAACTCTGAATTGTGAATGGAAAATCAGAAGTTATGGTGCAAGGGGAGACATGAGCGCTGCCTTACGACGTTAGTAAATTTAGGCGGTTATATTGAATATCGAACAGCAGAACAAGGAACCGCAGAATTTCGAAGGATTTACTTCGTACATACTTAAAGGATTGACCTGTTATCCCATAAGTTTTGAATTCCATGGGCAGGGTATAAACCTTCGCCTTTAGGCGGAATTGTCTTTAGCAGATAACTCCCCATGAATTTGGACGCAAAAAGTTAATGTTTTCCTACAAAATACAAAAATTTGATATAGGGCGATGAAATGACCAATGCCGTTATGCGCCAGAATTTCATACCATTACCGATTTCAAGTTCCTCGAGAAAAAATAGCCCAAAACATAAAAGGCAAAAGTTCCTATTGGTTGCAGAGAGAATTTCGTGAACTACAAATATATTTTAGCCCTCATCTATGAGCGCGAGGCGATTATTGCGCGACAGAAGGCCCTATGACAGAGGAAAAGAACAAAAATTATATAAAAAATCAGCAAGATGAACCTGGGACATTCTGCGTTTAGGCTAAACCAGAAAAACTTGATGAAAAAATTTCTCAGCTTCAGTCGGATTCATCCGAAAAGTTTAGATGACTTCAGTCTTAACGGGCGTTCACGCCCACAACAATCTACCGGCTTCAGCCGGTAAGTCATTGAAAATGGGGGATCTGACACAAATTCATCAGATCATGATGAACCTGTGCACCAACGCAGGGCATGCCATGCAGGCAAAGGGCGGCGTGTTGGAAGTAAGTTTGACCGATGAGGAGGTCGATTTGGCTTCTGCGGCGGGATATCCGGATCTGAATCCGGGGCATTATTTGCAGTTGACGGTCAGCGATACCGGTCATGGGATGCGGCCTGAAGTTGCGGAGCAGATTTTCGACCCCTTTTTTACCACCAAAGGACCGGGAGAAGGCACCGGCCTGGGGCTTTCGGTGGTTCATGGCATTGTAATAAGTCATGGCGGCGATATCCATGCCTACAGTGAACCGGGAAAAGGCACCATCTTTAAGGTATTTTTTCCGGCCGTTGAAAGACGGAAAGAACCGGAAACCAGAGAAGAAAGACCGGTTCCAGTCGGAACTGAGCACATCCTTTTCATCGATGATGAACCATCCCTGGCAAAAATGGGGCATCAAATCCTTGAATCCTTGGGGTATAAAGTAACGAGCCGTACAAGCAGTGTAGAGGCTTTGGAGCTGTTCAAAACCCAACCGGACCGATTCGATCTGGTCATTACTGACATGACCATGCCGCATATGACAGGACATGATCTTGCAAGAGAAATCATACATATCCGACCTGATATCCCGATTATTCTGTGCACTGGATTTAGCTCAAGTATCAATGAAGAAAAGGCTTTAGCCATGGGCATCCGTGCCTTTGTGATGAAGCCTATCCTTAGAAGGAAAATAGCCGAGACCATTCGCAGGGTTTTGGACCAAAACATTGAAGCCTGATATAGACTGAGCGAAGCGCTTTTGGACCAAATATTTCTGCAACGTTAGGCCCTTAGTGCCTCTCAACTGACAACATGTTGTAAGAAAATTCAGACAACTGTTTAGAAATGTTGACTGCCCCGCAGGGGCCACTTTTTCCGAGCGTAGTCTCGGAAAAAGCATAGTCCCTAATTGTTCAAATCACATCATGTTTGCGCATGATTTATGCCATAGCCAGAGTGAATATTTAAGGAATTCTATCGATTTTAATAGAAAAGACA
>JAKLQB010000557.1 GCA_022013615.1 Desulfobacterales bacterium
CAAGGGTGGGTGTCCTTGCCAGATATACTGCATTGGTTTCGTCCATTTTTCCCAAACCAACGCCATCCATGATGATGAGGAGCAATGGGCCTTTTCTACCCGAGAATGATTTTAATCTCTTGAGATTGAGCGGCATCTGAACTGTTTCTTACCTCCTTAGAAATGACGTTTCATGAAATCAATTGTAATAGCTGACTACAATAAGATAGCATGGAAAACTGCTCCGTAAAAGACAAAAACGTTGAAAACTACTCCACGTGTAACATATAAATAGTGCGAATACAAAAAGGAAAAGAAAAGGAGTATCATCATGCCTCAGAATATCGTCATTATTGGCGCCGTTGCTCTTGGACCAAAGGCTGCCTGCCGTTTCAAAAGGCTTGAGCCTGATTCCCATGTGACCATGCTCGACCAGACGAACCTGATAGCTTACGGAGGATGTGGGATTCCTTATCTCATTTCGGGCGATGTCAGTGACCCGGACCAACTCCAGTCTACCAGTTTCCATATGCTTCGTGATGAGGACTTTTTTAAACATGCTAAAGACATTGATGTTATGACAAATACCCGGGCAGTGTCTGTTGACAGGAAGAAAAAAACAGTGTTGGTGCAAAATGTACTCAATGGGAACAAAAAAACACTTCCCTATGATAAGCTTGTCCTGGCTACTGGAAGCAAGCCCAGGCGTCTGTCTATCCCTGGGGATGATCTTCATGGTATCTTCACAGTCTCAGGCCTCAATGAAGCTACAGCTATCAAGCAGGAGATTGCCGGAGGAAAAGTAGAAAAGGCGGTTATTATAGGTGCAGGGGCAATCGGACTTGAGATGGCAGAGGCCCTGGCCGATATGTGGGGTATTGAAACCGCTGTCGTGGAGATTTTGGATCAGGTTCTCCCGGGGATTATCAGCCCGAACCTCGCTCGAATGGTACAACATCATATGGAAGAAAATGAGATCTCCTTTTGCCTGAAAGAAAAGGTCGAGAGATTTGAAGGCGAAAACCGTGTGAAAACCGTAATTACCGATAAAAAGACCCTAAATGCAGATTTGGTGATCATGGCGGTGGGGGTCACCCCCAACTCTGTCCTCGCCAGGGAGGCTGGCCTGAAAGTATCATCCGCGGGAGCAATAGTGGTGAATAAAGAATTGCAGACCTCTGACCCCAATATCTATGCAGGAGGAGACTGCATAGAGTTGACTAACCTGATCACCGGGAAACCAGGGTACTGGCCTTTGGGCTCCCTCGCAAACAGACAGGGACGAGTCATCGGTACCAACCTGGCAGGTGGGCAAGCCAAGTTTGAAGGGGCTGTCGGGAGTTTTGTAATAAAGCTCTTTGAAACCTCTGTGGCCAGTGCGGGATTGAGTATTGAGACCGCAGCAAAAGAAGGCTTTGATGCAGTAAGCGCCTTTGTGGTCCAGTTTGACCGTGCCCACTTTTACCCTGAAAAGGACCTCCTGTACATGGAATTGGTAGTGGAAAATGGCACCGGAAGAGTTCTCGGTATTCAGGGATTGGGACCAAAAAGTGAAGGCGTGGTGGGTCGAGTCAGTGCCGTTGCTTCAATCCTCAAACACCAACCCACAACCGCTGATATCAGTAACCTTGAACTTCCCTATTCCCCACCATTTTCATCTGCAATGGATATTACAAATGCCCTGGGCAACACTGCTGAAAATATCCTGGCTGGAAAAAACAGGGTGATAGATGCGGATCAGTTTGCTGACTGGTGGGAGAATCGAGGAGATGGCGATACGTGTTTCTTAGACTGCAGGGGCTGGGGAAATGCTGAGCCCTTTGTCAAAAAATACCCGGATCATTGGAAAAGCATTCCCCAGGATGAACTCTGGAAACGGCTGAAAGAAGTGCCAAGGGATAAGAAACTTGTGTTGATCTGTAACACAGGTGTCCGTTCTTACGAGGCCCAGGTAACGCTGGACCAGGCGGGGATACAGGATACCTACAATATTCAGGGTGGGGTGGCCGCCTTGAAAAATTGGGGCCTTGACCTTTAAAGCAATTACCTTTCCCTGACCCATGTTTGCGACTTGATCCCCTTGATCATTTTGGGGATGAAAAATGAAAAAACATAAAGACCCACAGCAAAAAAAACTTTAAAAGATACCAGTTTTCCCCAGTTTCCAGACACCCATACTTCTTTCAGGGTCGCAAAGCCTTGCCTCATTTTATTGAACGGCGGATTTGCCTTCTAAAACATCATCCAAATTAGAAAGGATGAGGAAAATATTCTGTTACTCGCTCCATGATATTTCACTCAAGACATTGTATTTTTTTCCCATAACTTTCTGCCCCTAAAGGCCGCATACCAGTCAAACCATTGCAAGTCGTCCCCCAACTCACCGGATTCAAATTTAGTCAAAAAGAGTTCTGACTCCATTTTGTATTTTGTTTCAAATTCTTTGCACTCGCTATCAAGTTTTATGAAGCGAGAATGAACAAAATCAATCTGTTTTTCAAAAGCCTCCGAAACAACAGATTTTGTATCGTCTATTGAATAATTAGTTTTTAGCAATAGCGTAGTTCCCATTTCCAATACCCTCAAAGTAAAAAAGTGATTGATAGAGAAGCAACTTTTTATGAGCAAAAGCATAGGAAATTATCTCTTGTGAGTCAAGAAAAATGAACTACAACATATGCGGGGTCAGTCTGGATTATGGTGCGCAGGCCCAATAATATTTCTGAAACACTTAACATATTGACAAGTTTTTCTTGATATGTTATAAGTAGTAAAACTACTCAATACAAGGTTATTTTTTGGATAATCTATTTACAGGGCTCATCGCCTCAAAGACTCGAATCAAACTGCTGATAAGGCTTTTTTTCAATCCCAAGACACGTTCGTACTTGAGAGAACTGGCCAAAGAGTTCAATTTTTCAACAAACTCGGTCAGGGAGGAATTAAACCAGCTCACAAAAACCAACCTCCTGAAATCACAGAAAAACGGTCGGCAAGTATATTATATGGCAAATACAGATCACCCGCTGTTTCCTGAGCTCAAATCCATGGTGAGTAAAGTCATGGGGATTGATAAGGTCATAGATGGCATTGTCAACAGGCTGGGTGAGCTTGAAAAAGCCTACTTGATTGATGATTATGCTGAGGGCAAGGATACCGGTATCATAGACCTCATGTTAGTGGGAAACGTTGACCAATATCACCTTAACGATTTGAGCAGAAAAACTGAACAATATATCAAGCGCAAGATCCGCTCTCTCGTTCTAACCAAGCAGGAGTATAATAATCTTTTACCGGAGTTGGAAAGACGGCCATGCGTGTTGATATGGGAAGCAAACAGGAATTGCTTAAACTTAAAGAAGGTGTGAAAGAAATACTTATTTACGACAACTTCTGTAGACGGGCCTGAGAAAGTATTATTTGCCTGTCCCCCTTTCTGGTCCCCCTTTCTGTTTTTCTATTGGGCTGTCCGATTTCCCGCAACCGTTCATCGCCTTCGTACTCCTTAGATTCACGACGCGGGCCTCGCATTGCAACATGCTAAGGCCAGTTCACGGGATCTCCCGGTTCTCGTGTTCCGCTGCAAGCGGGATTGCCTTCCCCCATCGTCCAACAAAGCCGGCACCCCGGAGAGGTGATTTAGGAGCTCAATGGCTGGCCTGGGCTTCCCCTGCTAATCCCGCCACTGCGGGACCATGCCATTACTGGTCATCGACGCATAGCTCGGGGCCATGATGGTTCAGCTACTCTTTTCATGTAGGGCTCTTTCATCCCCTACTCTATGCCGGTTTATCCCGGCGCTTTCTGGACATCCCCCATTCCCGCTGCGAAAAAAAAGGAACGTTTTTTGCTATGGAGAAGTGTTTTTTCTTGACAGGGCCTTTTAATGGGTGACCACATTATAGTCTGATTTAGTACCGTGACTAACTAAATGAACTTATCCCCTTCGCTCCTTTCAAATCTCATCTGTGTAACTTGTTCAGAGATAAGACCCATCATAAATATCATGATAGATGTTGTTAAAAGAAGTGCGCTCATGTTCGTAAACCGGTTCATTACAAAATAAGTATAAAGGTAATAAAACGTCCCAACTAAAAACATTAGCAAACTCACTGGCAGAAATATTCGTAACGGCGAATAAAGGGCGCATATTTTGGTTATAATCATAAAAAATTTTACTCCATCCCGGAATATCTTTATTTTACTTTTACCTGTTTTACGTAGTTTAGCATCAATTACGACATATTTAAGACTCCTTCCACTTCTTAAAACACCCAAAGTTAAAGTAGTGGGATAAGAATAAGTATTGGGCAAAAGGTACAAAAAATTACGAGCAATATCTGATTTTACAGCACGAAATCCAGATGTGAGATCCTGAACAGGGAATTTTGCGACATAAGAAGCGAGCCAGTTGTATATTCTGTTGCCAAAAGCACGGCCCCATGAAGCCTGGTGACCTTTTGGCCTGGCCCCTACAACCATGTCAAACTCCGGAAGATATTCAAGCAACTTACCTATATCTTCGGGATCATGCTGGCCATCTCCGTCCATAAATACCAAGATAGTACCAGACGCAATCCTTATGCCACTTTTTATAGCTGCACCATTACCAATATTATAAGGATGACTGTAAACGATGGCACCAGCATCTATGGCTATCGAGACAGTATCATCCGTGGAGCCATCATTGATAACGATGATTTCAAAATCAGGATAGAGGGATTTAGTGTTTTTTATGACATCCCCTAAGGCCAGAGCCTCATTATATGCCGGGATGATTATAGATACTTCAGGTTTGTCCATATTTTATTACCGAATCCTTTCCAAATTTTTATACATCAAACTTGATGGTCTCGCAAAAAGTCAAAAAGTTCAAGGTTTGGAGCAATGCCTTCAGGGCTAACTACTTATAATGATTCGAAATTCCTAAATCCATGTAAAAAGTCAGAAGCCCATAATTACGGATAAATAGGACAAAAAACTTTCTCAATTGGCTCAAAGCCATTAGAAGATGCTCTTTGATAAAATGAATAACACACATTTGACCGCATAGACTGCTCCCATGCGCTGTCTGATCACAACTGACCGTCTTTCGGACTGCAGTTGCCCTGAAGATGTTCACTCCGATGGCTTTTAAGGTAGCACAGAATCGAACGGCCTTAAGACCTCTAACTTTCAGATGTTTAACTCCGGTTCTTCTGTCATATTCTGACATGGTAGCCTCAGAGCCTGAACGTCACCTGTAGCGGTCTTTAAACTCATCGGTTTGCTCATAGGCTCTTCGTTTTGACAATCTCATTTCTTTATCCGTATAGCGAAGATAATAATGCTTTTTGCCTTGCGTCACCGGGCAGGTGTTCTGATTCGGACAATTGGTGCATTGCTGGAAATCAAAAGCTACAGGGTGCCTGATTTTCTTCTTTTTTGTCCTAATAGGCTTATGGCCTTGCAGGCAAGAAACGATGGTTCCCTTTTCAGTCACTTCAAAATCCGACAGGCTGAGGCTACTTTCTTTTTTGCCCATTGTAGGCGCAACAACCTCTACACCAAGCTGTTCAGCCTCCTGACAGTTCTCATCGCTGCCATAAACAGAATCGGCCAAGACTTCTTCAGGTGAAAGGTTACGTTCCTTGGTCGATTCAATAGTGGGAAGTTCACACAGAAGTTCTTTTTGAAATAACCCCGCCCAGGACTAATCCAGTAGTCTTCGGCTTTTTGGGCTCAAAAACTCCAGGGATCAAAAAGATCGTTCTGCTTTTGGTCTTTAATTCGAATCATGCCTTTCACCTGCATTGTCGTTGATTATGTGAGTTGCTTTTACCAAAATGTAAAGCGAAAGGCAAGTAAAAATAGCAGTTATTTTTAATTATTTCAAGATCTTAAATTGGTTTTACTTTTTACGAGTTCATCAAAATCACTTTCAAAAACTGGACTGGGGGATTTTTGCCTAAAAAAAACTCATTTTTTATCCTGGCTTTTCCCTGCTGCTCTTCACATTATGAAATTTACACATAAGGAGTCACTCCGGTCACATTAAACGCTTGTTTGATCAGGTTTGTCAATATAACTGTCCACAGTAATCCCGCGAAGAATCAGTATCCCTGCTATAGCCATAAAAATATCTGTAATTGTCTGAAGTAAACGGAGGCAGATCGCGGACAGCGCGGCCAGTTCCGAACCAATTAATGGACTTAAGGCTATCAGATAGATCCCTTCGATAACGCCCAGCCCGGCAGGTGCAAACAACGCTATAATTCCCAGACCACCGGCCATAGCGGTGACAGAAATCACCATCGGAACCGAGGAAAATGTCAGAGACGGTGAGATCATTTTTGCAATACACCAGGTTGCTATACCCGAAAACAAGCATTGCCCCATTACAAGAATGGCAGGGAGAATCATTTGTCGTAAAGTGAGACTGATATTGAGGGGCGGTCGTCCTATAACTCGAAGCAATATGTCTGAAACACCTAAAAAAATACGGGGCCAGATTGCAATACCGGCTGCAATGATCAACACCGCAAACCATACCCGGGAAAATGGGATGATTTCCTGTGACCATGGCAAAAACAGCACTGGCAGCGATAATACAAAGGCGATTAGAACCGTCATGCCGTTGTTTAATATGGGAACCATTCCAGAAAGACTGGCCCTAACCTGATAGCGCGCCAGAAGATACACCACATTCGCAACGATTGCAGCCTTTCCCGGGACATATTTCCCTAAAAAAGAGATACAACTGACCGCCATGGCCGTACGATAAGGAAAAAGTGGAAATCCGAGGAGATTTAGAAGGATTTTGTAGAATCCCCCGACACATCCTCTCGTCAGTATTGCTGCAAGCATTGCGAGCCAGAGGAATCGCCAATCGAGATCCAGAAAACGCCATTCAATATACGATAGTTGTTTCGCAAGGGCTGTACCCACAAAGTAAAGAAATCCTGCCAGTATCACTGTTTTGATGAGTTTTACCCACCAGCGATGCTTGTGTGCTGTTCCCGGGCGGAAAGTATCGGCATACCTCATTAGAATTCCTTTATTTTTATCCGTGTTCAAATGCCGATTCCTTTTAATATTTCTTTCAATTGTTTCGTTATAATTTGATTGGATAATTGTGACTCGTAAAGTTTACGTCCCTCTTTCGCAATCCTTAGCGATAGATCCCGATCGTTTGCAAGGCGTTTTATGGCATCTGCAAGTTCTTGGTGATCGCCGGGGTGAACGAAAAGCGCATTTTCTGTGTGTGAGAGAACCCGTTCTATAGCAGGTGTTTTTGCAGTAATGAGAGGTCGAGATGAGGCCAATGTCTGATAAACTTTATAAGGAATTACCCTCTTCGTTTTTTCCTGTTTCCCGAATACGCCCAAACAGCAATGGCTCCGCTGCACATATTTTTGAATTTCATATAAAGGTAAAAACTGATCTATCCATTTTAAATTTATTATCCTCAGAGTTTTTAGTGTTTTACTGAACTGTCTTTCAAGCTGTCCTCTTCCGATAACAGTAAAAAAGATATTTTCAGGCTCTTTTTCAAGTAATTTGGCTGCCCTAGCAACTACATCTACACCATGCAGTGGAATAAATGTTGTCCATAAAAGGACATTAAAGCAGTTACGATCCGCAGGGTAGCTCACAGGCTTCCAAAGTTTTTCATCAATCCCAACCGGTATCGCTGCGACACGGTTGTTTGGGAGATTATAATCATGCTGCAACATATGCACATGTTCCCTTGTATCTACGAGAGCAAGATCAACGGATCGAAGTAAAAGCTCTTCATATTTCCAGATACATCTTGCCAGCAATCCATTTTCCCGTAATAATCCCCGATCACGGACAATGGTATCGTAAAGCCCCATAAAAGAATCAATAATAATTTTGCTATTTTTCAAGCGGCTCAGAATGCATACAATCCAAGCATCAAGATGTGGCGGATAAGGAATATAAACAATTTTGTGAGATGGGGCAAAAAGATATTTTATTGTCAGATAAAGCCAACGGAACGGCGCACAAGATAGGTCGATCAGCAGTTTGGTACCTAGACTGGCGCTTGAGCTCGCAAGTCCTTTGTTAACAATGCATCGCGTCAGACGCCACCCCAGTTTTTCAAGACTCATAATGAGAATATTATTACGGCTGTCTTCTTGTACATTTCTTAAGGAACCAAAAATAACTATATGTTTTTTCTTATAAATCATTCTTCCTTATGGCCAACACTGCGTTTCTTCTCCTGAATATTGGTATATATCGCATAAGATGTCTTTCCAGAATACTAAAAACAGGCACGTGGGATTCCATATAAAATGCTTTTTCAATATGAAATCCCCGACGTATTAAAGATTGTCTCAATCGGGCCATGGTCTTGTAATCTACATGCGATATATCTTTTTTTAAGACAATATTATTTTTTTTCAATATTTCAAATATGTGAGAAGGATTTGGGGTATAAATGATGAATTTACCTCCTGCCTTCAAAATTCTGTATACTTCTCTGAGCAGATCTTCATAAACTGATGAATATATATGCTCCACAAAATCAACGCAATACACCAAATCAAAGGAAGCTCCACCAAATCGGGTATCAGTGGCATCTCTACAAAAAAATTTTGAAGGATCCAATCCCAATTTTGTTGCTGTTTTTTTGCAAATATCAATCGATTTATAAGAGTAATCCAAGCTTGTCACATCGAATCCTCTGCCCTGTAATTCCAGAGAAACATTTCCCCATCCGCATCCCAGATCTGCTACTTTTTCTCCTTTTTTCGGAGAATAAATAGAAAAAACATTTTTCAACAGGTTCTTTTTATAGGTATTACGCACATCAACAAAATTATGACCGGCATCTTCGTAATAATTGCTGTTGTCATAGAATAGCTTCATATTTTTCTGCTTTTGTTTGTCCTCTGTTATTGCCATAATTAGTGGCTCCAATTTTGAAAGGGGGTTAAGGAGTACCATTGAAGATCAGTGGATGTTCTTCAAATTCGCTGTAATTTGCAATACCTGCGATGATCAGAACGAGAAAATAAGATATTAGTTGCTGGGTGCTTTTCCACCAAGTTTTTCTCTTATGATGACAGTCTGCTTTTTACGAGCACCCAGAATCCCAGGAAATATTTTTTAATTTCGTAGAAGGATCGAATGGTTCTAATAAAACGAAAAATTACACGGGGCCGAATATAGAAATTTCTTAGGGCTTGTTTTTGTATTTGTGTCAGTTCTTCCATAGTTCGACCTTCCGGGATATAAGGGATCTCTTGATCTCCTTTCCAGCCAGACCAAGTGTTGTATTTTGTCCAGTCATAGGTCCTGATCTGTCCGGCTCTATCCAGATCATTAAACATTTTGGTGCCGGGGTATGGGACGGTAATGGTAAATTGGGCCCACAAAGGATCAATTTTTTTTGCAAAGGCAATTGTTGCAATGCTTTCGCTTCTAGTTTCCGTGGGAAGACCTAACATGAAGAAGCCCCGAATAGTAATCCCCACCTTCTTGGTTAGACGAAAAACCTCAGCGACCTGATCGAGTGTCACAGACTTATTAATTAAATCAAGCAAACGCTGACTCCCAGTCTCAACCCCATAACTTATCTGCCAGCATCCGGCGCGTTTCATCAGGCGCAGGGCATCCTCGTCAACCGTATCGACTCTGCTTTCGCAGGTCCATTTTATTTTTTCGCTGATACCGCTTTTGATCAGTGTGTTACAAAGGTTATATAAAAAGGCTTTGTTTACTGTGAGGGTATCGGCTTCGATATTTATCTGTGAAATTTGATAGTTGGCGATGAGTGTCTCTATTTCCGTAATAATTCGGTTTATACTATGCACACGAAAGGTTCGGCCAAATGTCCGGGAACAATAAGTGCACGCAAAGGGGCATCCCCTGGCTACGATAATAGTAGGGCAGTAGGACCCACCGGAAACTCGGGAAGCCGTCAAGTGATATTTTTCCATGGGTAGAAGATGGCGGGAGGGAGGAGGGATAGTGTCCAGGTCCTTAATAAAAGGTCGGTTTTCAGTACGTATCAAGCTGCCATTATGCCGAAAGCAAATCCCCTTGATCTGATTAAGGTCGGCGTCATTTTCTGCAACGGCAATAGCGGCCATGGTCAATTCTCCTTCCCCAATACAGACGATGTCCGCTTCTTTGATTTCTTCAAGGGTCTTTTCGGGCAAAACGGTGCAGTGTGGTCCTCCTAATACGATAATACCGTCTGAATAGGTTTTTTTGATTTCATGGCACAGATTTCGCACAACCCCAAATGCAGGGGTCAGCATAGAAACACCAATGACCGCATCTTTTCTATGGGCGATGTCTTCAACAACGGCATCAATGGACAGGTTCAAGGCGGGCGCATCGATAATACGAACCGGTATATTTTGAGATTCCAGGTACCCGGCTATGTACGCGATGCCTAAAGGTTCTGTCACGGCACCGAATTGCTTCATATCTTTTCCATATCGTTCCTCAAGACTGATAGGAGGATTGATTAGCACAAATGATCTTTGCATTTAGTAAAATCCTATAATATAAAATTTTGGTAAAATGCACCGGCCATGGCACAAGCACGTTGATGCGTAAAATTTTTTTGATCTTAGCGTCTCAAGCGAAGCCCCGTCATAACGGAACAAACCGAGCGGTGAATACTCACCCACAAAACTGCATAGCACCACTCGGACTAGCCAACAGGCTTATGGTTTACGGCATTAATTAGCGGCAAATCCTTCTATATTCTTTAGAATTCCATAAGATAACGGTTTCAGCAATCTCCATCTTGATACGTACGAACTTTCTGTTAGATTATGAGCAAGATCGATACCACCCTATTAGACCCTTATCAAATTACTTAACATATTGATTATTCATAATATTTAAGCACTAAGCTGAAAGACATAAATAGACATAGGTTCAATTTGGATAGTTCATAACAAGTTGGTTGGCGTGTTTTTTCTGCTTTGTATATTGTGAATCAAGTTGCTGGTCAATTTTTTCTCTCACAGAGTTCGCAGAGTTCCCGGAAAATTTAGATACGCGCACTTTAGAGTCACAAACAACAGGGTGGAAAATATAAAAATTCTTTATCAAACTTAATAATCATACTGAGAGAACGTCAGCGCATAAGGATCAGTCAAATTAAGTGTCATGACTGCTTCGATGTATCTCCTGCATGCTGTCTTGGTCGTCTTTTGTATATCGTCTCCCTTCAGTGAGGATTCTGGACAAGTTTTTATCCCGTCTTATTAAACGAGCCAGATCCCATGTCTTATCCTTCTCAGAATCAGACATTATCAAAAATAGGTTTCGGATATCCTCTTCATCTTGTGCTCCACCCGCCATCATCTTCATACATGCCAGATAGGGCTTTGGATAAACCTGAAGCGGGCCGCTCTCAGGGGAATCCATGCCCTTGAATCCTTCAAGTTCCCATTTGTAATTTGAGATCAGTATGTCAAGCTTCTTAAACTGTTTCTCCAAATCCGTAATAATTATAAGATCATGTCTCAGAGGATCAAACGGATACCTTGCCGCCTCAAAGTCCTTGACCTCGAAGTTATCACCCAACTCTTGCCGCAAGAAAGAAGCAAACTTTTTTCCAAGACTGCCAATGCTGTTTTCCTCATTCCCGCAAAAAAATAAAATATCTAAATCTATAGTTGTCCTTGGAATCCCATGCAGAATGACCGCCTCTCCCCCGATAATTGCGGCAAGTCTGGTCATGCTTGCCTGTTCAGCAAACTTGTCGATACAATTTGTAACGATTTTCAATAAGTTTTTCATATGCTTCTTCTGGTGAAATGTTGTACATTTGAGCCATTCGCTCCAAGGTCTCATCCAGTCGCCTTTCTGCCTCAGCAGACCTCTCTTCCGGAGTAAGTTGTAAGAAAGCCTCAATCATTTCAAGCCATTTTTTTTCCATTAAGTTTGTCATTGTATTTGTAACAGTTCACCGCAGAGACGCAAAGTGCGCTGAGGGTCATATCTTTTAAATGATAAACATCAGAAACTCAGGGCATAATATATTAGACACTTCCATCTTTCTCATCTTCAATTCCCAGATCCATTAATAAGGGCAGCCTCAAAGTCTTTTACATGAGTTTCAAAAAAACGTCTTACGCTATCCCAACTCCATTCTTTATTGTTATTCAATATAGTTGGATGGGGATCTTCCTTTGCATCTTCAAAATACACAAGGCTTTTCAATACATGATAAAGGTTGATATCCGTATGTTCAAAACGTTTCAAAAATAATGTGCATACTTCTCTTATATCAGACTTCAACATGATAACAGCATAGATATCGTAAAAATCCTTCTTGGCGCCACGTTGCGACATGGTTTTTATCTTTTCCGCCACGATATCCTGCCACGAAGCCACCTTCATGCCACGCCATAGACGAGGTGGAAAACAGAGGGGAACATCATAGAAGAGAAAGGATAACCTGACTCCCTCTTTTACGCAGTGCAAAGTCCCTGGACGAATTGATGAAACTTTTTCCGGAAGGATTCTATTCTTTAGAGCTTCGGCATCAAATGCCCTGTCAACAAAAAAAACAAGATCTTCGGAAATTCTGTGGCCTAATTGCATGGCAAGGGCAGTGCCCCCGGCGAGGTAAAAGGTATCCAACTGATTTACAAGCTTATCAATCAAATTAAGGGCGTTCTGTGGAAGCACATCCTCGATCATCTTTCAACCCCGGAAGTGTGATATTGGAATATACTGACCAAAAGCGCCTGGTCATGCTCAATAGTCCCTTTCTTTTTCTTACAACCCCAATTAACTTTTCATCCGCGTATATTTCCCTAAGTGTCTTCAAGTCCTTTTCATCCCCAAAATCCAGAACCCTGGCAATGACATAGTCAGCATGCTGTTCTATGTCTACTGACTCCGCATCCCAAAAGAGGGTAGGGTCAAATAGTCTTTTCGCATCTTTTATGTCATCCTTCTTGATATCAGCCAATGTCTCACCATAACCGTTTACGGGTTCAATGGTTCAGTGGTTCAGGGTTCACCCAAAACCAGGATGTCTAAATCAATAGTTGTCCTTGGAATCACATGCAAGATGACCGCCTCCCCTCCGATAATTGCGGCAAGTCTGGTCATGTTTGCCTGTTCAGCAAACGGCACGCAAATGTCCTTTACAAATTTTCCCCATTCGATATCTTAGCCTTCCATGAGCTCGTTTAGATACCCGCGGATAGAAATACATAAATTCTCGATAATTTCTTTATCAACCATTTTTTGCCTTTAAAAGACTTAGCCAATCGTCAATCCCCCCGCTTTCCATATCAAAAGAAACCCAAGGGTTTTAGTATTCTTGTTGAAACATAGGCCAATAATTCACCTGTTCACATTCCCCAGACACCTATCCTTTTCCCTTTATACGTTTCTTCTTTCCTGAATATTTTTTCTTCCCAGCTCTTCTCTTTGCCCCTGTCGAAAATCACAAGATGCCCTTCGGTTGCGCCACAATGATCCATATATTCCCAGGTCTGTCGGACTCCTTTTTCAATTGTGGAGTTCAATGACCCGTAGAGTATTTTCAATTCCAAAACGATTTTTTGAACCCCATTTTTGTATGGCCATATCGCAAGAACATCGGTCCGCATTCGTCCTAAACCATATTCCCGTTCCACACTACCGCCACTATTAATAATCCTCTGAAGGAAAGCCTGGAGTAATAGTTGGGGGCCGGCTTCCTTATATTCAAATCTTTCAATCCAATACTCAGAGTGTTCGCGGAAGAACTGTTGGAATGCTATTAAAAGCTTATTCATGGCAAGTGAACCATCAATATCCTTAACATACCAGGATGCTTCCTGGCTGATGGTCAACTGGGTGCTGTATGTGAGTTCACGGGGAATAACCTCTTGATATATCTTGTTGGCGATCCGAATTTGGCCTTCTGTTTTTATTAGCCCAAGATCATGTACATAGGAAATGTCGTCAACCGGTATTCGCTCAGGGTGTTCTCCTCCTGCCAGTATTGGCTCCACCACCCTCCTGACACGCTCTTCCTGGAGCTTGTCAGCCAATTGATCAATGTGGGTATCGCGCCTCAAAAGAATATTTTCCTTGGCTTTGTCGATCATTTCCAAAGTGATCACCCGACTCCTGTACCGGCCTTCTTTCATCTTAAAGCAGACCTCGTATCCCAGGGCGTTCACCAGCCAGGGCTGCCCCTCTGTTAGCTCCCATACCCGGTCCAGGGCTTCCGGTTCAAAACGCTGGCCGGTCTCCTGTGTGTGTTGACTGAAAAAAATTTGCACTCCCTCTTTTTTGAAATCGCCAAGCCTCAGTGACTCCGCTTTCACATTAAAGGCACTCCCACCCGTAATTATTTCTTTTTCCTTGGCCGAATGAATCCGGTAGTCCCGCACATCCCGCACACCACAAAGTATAATACTCTGAGGAAAAAACTTAGGGCGTTTGGGGTAACCAGCACGGAGTTGCCGAAGTACCGAAATCAATGTGTCCCCCATAAGAGCATCTATTTCATCAATGAGAAGAATGATGGGTTTCGGGCTTTCTCTGCACCATAATGTCAGCACTTCGCTTAAAGCAGCATCTTCACCAGCTTTTTCCAAAACCTCTGAAGCTACCATTTTTACAAATGGATCGTCCAGAAAGTCGGCCGCCCACGAACCGACCTCGTTTAGGATGGCCTTTATCCCCCTCTTAACATCTCCTCTCGCGGATTGCGCAACTTCCACGTTAAAATAGAGAGCGCGATAATCTCCTGCACTGTTCAGATATTCCATAAGCGCCAAAAGGCATGACGTTTTCCCTGTCTGTCTGGGCGCATGGAGCACAAAGTACTTTTCCTGCTCCATTAGTGCCAGCACATCATCGAGTACAAATCGTTCCAGTGGGGGCAGACAATAGTGCTTATCGCATTTCACAGGTCCTGCTGTATTGAAAAAACGCATAAGTGTTCCTCATTTCCCAATCCAAGAATCAAGCGGGATTAGCTGAACCAATGTGAGAAGTTCACCATTCAATTGTTCAAAGTGAGTAGGAATGGCTCTGGCTGCAAGGGTCGGGATGGCGAACCACCAAAAGAAGTTGATGTTCACAAGGTTTAGGCCAGATTATGCTCTAAATCGATTAATCTCCAATGATCCAGTCCTCAATATTTAGTCCGGGAATATCCAC
>JAKLQB010000558.1 GCA_022013615.1 Desulfobacterales bacterium
GAACGCTGGAATAATGGGCTTTGGGGAATTGACGGAATGGGTTATTGGGAAAATCAAGTTGACAAACCATAAGAGAAAAAGGATGGCCATCATCGCCAGCTACTTCGAAGGGGAGACTTATGGTCTTCTTGGGCCCCAGATGGCCGCCACGGTCATTCAAGAAAATACGCCCTATGAATGTATTGTCATAACCGTCACGCGGGCGGATGACAAGAAACTTCTCAAAAAGGCCTTGATCGACTATTTCGGGGTAGAACGGCCCATAGTCGGTTTTTCTGCCTTAAGCGGCAGGGAGGACTTATTTTCCTTTGCCAGGGAACTCAGGGACGAGGGAGTCCTCACGCTGCTTGCCGGGCCCCAGGCCGATGTAGATTATTTGGGGGAAAGGGATTGGCAGGAGCACCCCCACCGGTTCAAGGGGCTCTCAAAGAACTTTGCTTTCTCTTTACATGGACCTGCTGAGCAGGTCATCTATCTCTTACAAAATCTTGATGGAAATGGTTGGCAGGACACCCCAGGGCTCCTCTATTGCAGGCAGGATGGTGAAATAGTCCAAAACCTTCCGAAGCCTTGGGAAGAGGAGTTTTTGAGGAAAGTACGGTGGGACAATATTTACACAATGGGGAAAGAAGGGCTGATTCTCTTGAAAATCAGCACCGGGCAAGTATTACAGCATATTGGGTGCCCGCATGCAGCCCGGGAGAGAATGGTCGAGATAGGCTACCCGGTTTCCCTGGCCGGGAAAAATGGACAAACGGTTAAACTTCCTTTGAAAGGATGCAGTTTCTGTGATGTGGCGGTTGACAAGGGTTTTTACGGGGCATTGGATATGGAGACGGTAGTGAGTCAAATCCACTGTCTCCCCGAGCTTACAGATGGCAGGAAAATTCCCTTCGAGTTGATCAACGAAAATCCCCTCCCCGGTCTCCCCCGGCTTCTGAATGAGATCAAAGGGAGGGGAATCAGGCCTTCTCAGATTAACCTCATATTAAGAGCAGACTGGTTTGTGACGGGGGAGAAATATTTGAGACAGGCCCTGGGTCTGGCCCAGAACATGGGAGTGTATATTCTTCTGAGTTCGGTGGGTCTTGAGTCCTTTGACGATGGGATATTGCGAAACCTCAATAAGGGGCTGAATGTTGATGCTAATCTGAGTGCAGTCCGCCTTATGAGGCAGCTCAAAGAGGACTTCCCAAAGGAATGGGGATATGCCAGGGCTGACGGGGCCATTCATGGGTTCATCCATCCAACCCCATGGGACACACAAGTGATTTCGGCCAACACCCAGAAGACGTTTGGCGCGTATGCTCTCCCAGCCGATATTCTCCCTGCGCATAGCACCCCGCTTATCATACATCACGCATCAGGGCTGGGGGACTGGATAAGGGAGGTTGAAAAGAGAGAAAAGGTCCGGTATAAGAGATATGGTTCCGTTATCGGGTGGTGGCAAGAAGGGGAATAATTTGTATAGCCTGACAAAACTAACATGCTGAATTAACGGGATTGTTTAGATTTTCACGCTAATACACTATGAGCCAAAAAAGTAATACATTTCATATTGAAGGAGGAAACGAAATGGCTTATTTAATGAAAATTATCAAAGGAAGGCGCAGTATTCGAAAGTACCAGGATAAGGATGTACCGGATGAATCCTTGAACAAGATCCTCGAAGCCGTACAATGGTCCCCCTCATGGGCCAACACCCAGTGCTGGGAAGTGATTGTTGTGAAAGACCCGGCTATAAAAGAGAAGCTTCAAGGGACTTTGGTTAAGAACCCGGCCACAAAGGCGATGGTCCAGGCCCCTGTGGTCCTTGTGCTCTGCGGTAAATTGAAAAGTTCGGGATATTACAAGGACCAGGTCACAACAAAGTTCGGAGATTGGTTTATGTTCGACCTGGGTATTGCTACCCAAAGCCTTTGTTTGACTGCATACGATCTGGGATTAGGGACCGTGATTGTTGGGCTCTTTGACCACAACAAGACCAAAGAGATATTAGGTGTGCCTGAAGACTACGAAGTTGTATCGATGATACCCCTGGGATATCCTGCAAAGGATCCGGAAGCGCCGAAACGCCGTGAGATCAGTGAATTCACTCACTACGATAAATTTTAGATTCCTGCTTGCATGCGCCGCCTTTGCCCTTACACGGGCAGGCGGCGGCATGGAAGCAGGCGAAACTATCTTGGTGCTTTTCTTAAAAATTAAAAACCGTATCCAATTCCTCGTCCGGGACGTCGAACACCTCATTGTGGGGTGCCAGCTTCTCCAGCTTAAAAAACTCAGGAAGCCGATCATCGGCCGGTGTAAAGCCTGCCCTGGCGTTAAAGTCCCTTTCCATTTTGAGTACCCGCTGCCCGAGTGCTACGACATCGTCACCGGTCAATGACAGACCATACTTGGCATTTACCATATCCACGATTGCATCGAAGGCATCCGGGATATCCATAACCGGAAAAGCCACGAACAGGCAAAGCCCGTATGTATCGATGGCTGCGGTTGCAACCTGGAGGTCCCTGGACAATTTAACCTGACCCTCTGCTTTCAGGGGATCAACATCACCGCCCACTTTCATGATGTTCGTTGCTACCGCATATCCAGCCGTATGGTCAGCGCCCATTGGAGTGGTAGCATATGTAACACCTATGCCCTTTATGGCCCGGGGATCATAAGCTGGCAGGGCCTGGTTTTTGACCACCGGGACACGTCTTACGCCAAAGGTTTTGCCCACTACTGCTGCACCTGAACCTAAAATTCGACCCAGAGATGTGCCTTTACCCACCTCTCCTATGAGCTCTTCTGCGCCCGCTGCGTCTCCGAACTCCTTGACCCCGCCTTCCATTGCCACTGCCACTGAATTGCCGAGCTCTATGGTATCAACACCAATGTCATCGCACGCGCGGTCTATTCGTGCTATGGCATCCAGATCATCGATCTCGCAATTGGGTCCCCAGGCCCAGACTGTCTCATACTCAGGCCACTTGGAAAGATATTCACCTTTTTCATCTAAGTAAATACCTGAGCACTTGATGACACAGCCCGTCATACACCCGTGGGTGGGATCTCCCTTTCGCTCAACTGTAATCTTATTCAGGCTTTCTCCTCCCACTTTATCCGCATTTTCAAAGCGCCCGGAACTGAAGTTTCGTGTGGGAAGCCCGCCTGCCTCGTTGATAACGTTAATGAGCACGTCTGTCCCATAAGTCGGAAGGCCCTGACTGGTCACGGGATGTTCACCCAGGGCCTTGGCAAACCGTTTTGCTGCTCCCTTAAATCCTTCTTTATCTGCCAGCGGGGCCTTCTCCCCACCTGAAGGGTCGATAATAATCGCTTTGAGACCCTTGGAGCCCATCACCGCTCCCAGGCCTCCGCGACCCGCATGACGGGTGGGCCTTAATTCCATGTCTGTAAAAGCAACACTGGCGGCCGCCATCTTCCATTCACCTGCCTGGCCAATGCTTACAAAACCAACCTTATCACCAAACTCATTCTTCAGTTTATCCACAGTGGCATAATTACCAAGGCCCTTAAGATCATCGGCAGAGGATAACTCATACTTGTCTTTACCGATAAGCAGCTTATGCAGCTTCCCATCTTGAGGCAGGCCCTCGACGACTATAGCTGCAATTCCAAGCCTGGCCAGATATCCGCCGGCCTGGCCCCCTGAATTAGCCTCCTTTATGGTCCCTGTCAGGGGGCTCTTGGCTCCCACAGAGATACGACCCGAATTGGCGCAGTTGGTCCCTCCCAACAGACCCGGAGCAAAAATAAGTTTGTTGTTCGGGCCAATAGCTGAACAGGTTGGCTCCACTTCCTTGTTAACAATAGCGGAGGTCAAACCCCTTCCACCGAGACCTTCATAAGCCTCAGGGATATCTTCGCTTTTGACCGATAGGTCAGACATATTGACTCTCAGGATCTTGAACATAGTATTCTCCTTTCTTGAACGTTGGTAAATAAAGGGTTTAGAATTTTTTTAGTATGTTATAATAACATGCAGAAATCAAGGAAATTCTTTTGAAGATTCAATTGGTTAGATCAATATTGACATAAGGGTGAATAGATTATGTGTTTGACATATCTGCTTATTTTCACGATAATTCTGGCGTCTAATTCGCTTATCCCGGAAACTTTCATCAGGCAAATTTTAAAGGACAACGGCATGCCACTTAAAATATTCTTGAGCTCAACACTTCGAAAGCATGTTCCCGGCTATGATCCCGCAAAAGGTGTGGTCTTATCCCCGGATAAGGAAATAACCGTGGCTGAGCTTTGTGAACAAATGAATATCCCGGAACATAGAATCAAACTTATCATTGTAGACGGAAAAAATAAGTCCCTGGCACACGTATTGACAGGAGTTGAGCGCGTGGGGCTGTTTCCGGCAATTGGTGGAGGTTGACATGGTTTCCAGTGAAAACAGGCACACCGTGAATATTAGTTTATTTGGCTTCCTCCGGCGTTATATGGATGAGCAGGGCCTTCCCTATACCCTTGAAAGAGAAATCGCGCGTCAGGGTGAGGCCGCCTTTGACCTTGCCAGGGAGCTTTCCCTCCCGCCGGAAAAAATCGAAGCGGTCTTTTGTAACGGACGGGTAATAAACATATATGATACGGTATTCCCTGGGGACCGGGTCGCATTTTTCCCCTTTGGAACCCCTGGGCCGTACCGTGTTTTTTTGGGAATAGCAAGGGAGAATATCGAACGCACTCGGCGGGAGAAGAAGGCTGTGGATGTAGAGAAAGGGAAATGAATTCAGAGATACAAATAAATATCCGTGAACTGCTTCATGCGAAATCGAAAAAGATTACGGATCCTGCTGGACGCGAAGTAGAGATACTGGAAGATGCGCAGGCTTCAAAAGTGGCAGAGGAATGCCACTCCACACTTCACAATGTATATATTGAGGCACTGACACTCGGAATTTGTCCCTACCGTTATCTCCGCAACAGGGAGGCCATTTCCCTCCAGGAACAACTCAACCTGGCAAAATCCCGTGTGGCTGTGATTGGTGCGGGAGGGTTGGGAGGACAGGTTATCTTATTACTGGCGAGAATGGGAATTGGGACCCTGGTGGTCGTGGACTATGATGTTTTCGATGAAACCAACCTGAACCGCCAGGCTTTGAGCAGCATGGAGACTCTCGGTAAGCCAAAATCTGAAGCAGCGGCTGTCACAGTGAGTTCTATTAATCCAGGGGTTAAGGTAATACCCTGTCAGGTCAAACTGGACTCTTCCAATGCACCTGAAATACTAACAGGTTCAAATGTAGTTGTGGATGCCCTGGACAACGTGCAGGATCGATTTCTCCTTGAACGAACTACAAAAAAGTTAGGGATTCCAATGGTACATGGAGCATTGGCAGGTTTTGAGGGCCAGGTTATGACCATCTTTCCCGATGATCCGGGTCTGAAGCATCTCTATAGAAATGAAGGGGCAGGTGGAGATAAGTCAGAGCGCCCTGAGTCCATCCTTGGTGTTCCCACCTTCACGCCTTCCTTGATCGCAACCCTCGAGGCCATGGAGGTCTTAAAGATCATTCTGAAACGAGAAAAAATCTTCCGAAACACCATGGTTCATGTGGACCTGGAGACCGGCCAGATTAATAGGTTTACCTTTGAAAAGAGGTAAATATAACTGTGAAGGTTGAAATGGAAATAAAGAAATGTTTTGAAATTCTTGAGCTTGACCCTAATGCTTCCGTAGATGAGGCAAAACAGGCGTACAAAGATATCGTCAATGTTTGGCACCCGGATCGTTTCTCTCATAATTCCAGACTCAAAGAAAAGGCCGAGAAAAAATTGAAGGAGGTCAACGTTGCATATGAGACAGTAAATTCCTTTTTATCCTCAAAAAAGGGACTCAGGCCAAGGCCGGATCAAGCCCCACCGGCAAAAACTGCACCAAGTGAAAAAACAGAGGCCAAAACAAAACCAGATTCCAAGAGCGCCCACCAAAATTTTCAGGCAGAAGCCAAAGCTGAGGATAAAACAGAAGCGGTCGCTGAAACAGGCACACGGATTTTTTTAGAGGTATGCTCCTTTCTTTACAGTTCACTTCGCCGCATTATTGATAAACAGGTACTTAACCCGGATCCAAAAAATGAAGCAGGCCCAAAAGGGCTTAACCAGAACCAAAGGCGAGACCGACCCAAGGTCGGAGGAATGGGCAGGGGTATGGGCAGGCAAAGAGGTAAAGGCAGGGTTGCGGGCAGGGGCAGAGGGCGTCGTTAGAAGCAATGATGATCTCAAAAATCATCTCAGGCGGACAGACTGGCGTTGATCAGGCGGCCCTTGATGTTGCAATTGCGCTGGGTATCCCCCACGGAGGTTGGATACCCAAAGGGAGGAAGGCTGAAAACGGGGCGCTTCCGGACAAATATAGATTGAAGGAAATGCCCACCTCCAGCTATGCAAAACGAACAGAGAAAAATGTTATCGACTCAGAAGGCACACTGATCATATCCCTGGGGCCGCTAACAGGCGGTTCTGAACTGACTCACAAAACTGCTATGCTGCATGACAGGCCCTGTCTTCATATTGACCTGGCCACCTTGAATACCCCTCAGGCCGTAAAGACTGTTCGCTCGTGGATTGTTCACCATGGTATAGAAATGCTCAATATTGCAGGACCTCGGGCCAGCGAAAATCCCGAGATATATGACATGACGGCAAAAACCCTCAAGGCTGTTTTGGGGAAGGCTGAGATGAGATCCTTCTGATAGCCTGGATTCGTTCGAGGACTGGAGGGTGGCTATAACTCAGAAACACTTTAAGGGGATGGGGTGTCAGGTTTGAGAGGTTCTCAACACTCAGCTTTTTAAGCGCCGCAATCATAGATGCAGATGCCTTATAGGTTTTCACCGCATATTCATCTGCATCGTATTCGTGCCTGCGGGAAAGCATATTTCCAAAAATGGAGAGAACCATTTGAATGGGGGAATAAAGAAAGCCAAAAAAGAGAAGGCTTGCATAAATTGAGATCTCTTGCATCTTAAATGCGGCAAACAGTTCCCTGTTATTAATAAATAGAGAAAGGATGCCGAACATCAACCCTGTTGAAAGGATCGATATAACAATAGATTTAAATATGTGCTTTTTTTTGTAATGACCCATTTCATGGGCAAGAATGGAAACAAGTTCCTTAACAGTGTGCTTTTCAACAAGAGTATCAAACAAGACGATCCTTCGAAACCGGCCAAACCCGGTGAAAAAGGCATTTGTCTTAGTAGAACGCTTCGAACCATCCATGGTGAAAATGCCCTTTAGCTTAAATTCCTGTGACCTGGCATAGTCTTCAATTGTCTTTTTGAGCTCTCCCTCCTCTAAGGGGATAAATTTGTTAAAAATAGGCATAATAACGACTGGAGCAATGAACATAAGAAATATCTGGAATATGGTTACCGCAATCCAGCAATAGAGCCAGGCCAATGGCCCTGCCTTCTCGAAAAACCACAAAACGGCCGATAGAACTATTCCACCAATTACTGCAATCAATAACCAGCCTTTCAGGATATCCAGGACAAAGGTTTTTGGCGTGGTTTTGTTGAAACCATATTTCTCTTCAATGACAAACGTACTGTAAATTGAAAAGGGAATTGAAAGTATTTGTAAGGCAAGGAGGAGGACCCCGGTAAAAATCAACCCGGTAAGGATAGACCCCAAATTGAAGCCCCGGCCAAACTGATCGACCATATTGAACCCCCCGAAAAGGATAAAGGCAATTGTTATGGGGGTAGTAATGGTATCACTGATTATTCCAAATCGGGTGTTTTCCCTGAGATACTCCTGTGACTTTTTATATTTATCTGCATCATAGTAGCCTTCAAACTCCTCAGGTAAAACTGTCCTTACGTGTCGCACATTTAGTGTGTCAACGATCAGGTCCAAAAGATAGGTCCCAATCAACACAGCAAGAATAATTATCAGGAAACAATTCATTCAAGCAAAACCAAGCCTTCGCTCAATGCCACACCTACGTTCCGTTCCATTTCTCCGGTCTTTGCCACTTCTCATTTCAAGATCCCCCGGTCCAAACTCCCCGCATCTACGGTCCATACAGCTTCTTTGATCTACAAAACTCCTTCGATCCAACCCTTCTCTCCTGTCAAGTCCGCTTCTGCGATCCGATCCCGGCCTCCTCTCAGGAATGTGTACTGAATAAGAAAAGCGTCTGCGATCCCCTCCCAGACGTCTGCCACCGTTATCTCTTATTCGAAAAGACGGTTCCGAATTCCCCACGGAAATTAGTGCTCCTTCAATTCAAATTTCCCACGATAAACCTAACCCGGCGAAGCCGGAACCAAATTGAATATTGACGATTTGTGGTATCGCTTCGCTCTGTCTTTTCTATTAAAATCGATAGAATTCCTTAAATATTCAATCTGGCTATGGCATAAATCATGCGCAAACATGATGTGATTTGAACAAATAGGTACTAAATCACC
>JAKLQB010000559.1 GCA_022013615.1 Desulfobacterales bacterium
CTTGAAGATAACCATTGGATACCGGGAAGTTCCGCACTCCTGGCGAGATTATCTGTACTGGAATGTTGAGCTGGTGGAGTAGAAGGATTATTTGATAGCTGCGGCGATCCTATCTGCAGTCTGCTTTATGGCTTCCATGTCGCCCTCCTTGAGTTCCCATGCACATACCGGAATTTCAGACCCTCCAGCGGTGCGGGGGATAAGGTGAAGGTGATAATGCATGACAACCTGGTTCACGCCCCTTCCGTTTAGTTGAAGGCATGCAACACCAGTTGGATTCAGAACGTCTTTAATTGCCTGAATGATTTTTTTGGATGCGAGATGCACCGCAGCAAGGTCTTCGCCTGGGATTTCCCAGAGGTCCTGTGCATGAATTTTGGGAATCAAAAGCGTATGACCTTCGGAAATCGGGTTTATATCCTCGAAGGCAAAGACCATATCATCCTCATAGACCTTGAAGCTTGGGATTTCCCCTTTGATGATCTTGCAAAAAATGCAGTCTTCCATTGTTTCCTCCTTTGGGCCCTGGAAAGGGTTTACTTGCCTTGTTCATCAATGATGCCCTGGATGTGAGATATTTTTCCCTCAGGCAGCTTTGGGGTCCTTTTGATGTTCATAGCCCTCATTACGTCCCACGTTGCATCCTCAAACAGGACAGGCACCTGTATAACGTAGTCAGGGTTCTGACAACATCCAGGGGCAAAGTAATGCCCCGGCCTTCTTCCCTCTTTAAGGCGTTTTCTTATATTTGAGTATATCTCCCCAGAAATGACCATGCCCGCCTGTCCTGTAAAAGTGGAAACCATATCACCTGGTTCAAACAGTCTTTTTTTCGTCTCCATAATTACCTGGTGCTCCAAGATGGGTGAAGGTTTGGCCAAACTCAAAAAAATGTTTCGTACTGATAATTTTACCGCTCTGAATAGGCCCTGTCGAGATTTTTTTACTGGCGGTTTAAATCTATTAAAAGATCCCTGAGAGGAGAAAGTTCAGGATCAGTGACCTCATGGAGCAAATCATTAAGGGTCCGCAAGGCCGCCGGTATATAAGTCTCAAAGTACGGCTTTTCCATCGTCTTTGTCAGATAGGAAAAGGCCCCAAGGATCTGCAGGTTTCTCTGGATAGCGAGGTAGGGATAATACCTTTTGAAAGGCCCGATCCACGCTGCATTATGTTCCTTGATCATGAGCAGATATTGCTCAAAGATCGCATTTTTATCCTGGCGGGGCAGGTCTATATAGGGATCAATGAGGAGAGACGCCAGGTCATAACCAAGGGGGCCCAGTCGTGCTCCCTGCCAGTCTATAATCCCGATTTCCCCCTCAGAAATCATTATATTCCTTGATTGAAAATCCCGGTGGAGAAGGAAGTTGCTATCGGCCCTGGAGGCCTTTTCAGCCAAATGATTGAATGGGACTTCAAGCTCGGGCCATTCGCTTTTAAGACCAAGATAAAGGCAGAGAAATGCATCTCTAAAATAGTTTGCCTCATATTTAATCATGACATAGCGGTCATAGCGTTCTGTCTGATTGCACCATGCTGGATCAAAATTATTGGCCCCTGTGATCTGAAGTCTTAAAAGATGTTCTAATAGTTTTTTATAAATAGTGAGGTGCCCCCTATTGGAGGATACCACATCCTGAAGACTTGTGGACCCCATGTCCTCCATAACAAACCACCCATGTTTTAGATCGTGGGTGTAAATACCGGGGACAGGAACCCCTTTTTGGTGTAGATGTTTCCCGATCATGAGGTAGGCGAAGTTCTCGCGCCTTGAGGCATCGTCGTTTGGGGGATTTGCCATGGCGATGAAACGGGGTCCCGACACTGATGAGGTGATTCGCCAAAAAACCCGTTTTGAGCCATCGCCTTGAAGTTGTTCAAGCTTCACACCTTCAGGGCCTATACCGCGATCTTTTAGAAAAGATAAGATAAATTTTTTCAAATCTGGAAGCATAAACAGATCTCTCTTGAAGGCCATAATCCTTTTGCCACTCAACCCATCCTACAAGGGCTTTAAAAACGTAAACGTTCACAGGTTCAGGGTTCAACGTTCAGCGCCGCCTCTGACCGCCCAAGCGGCCAGTTTGATCGAAAAAGAGACTCCAGCGTTGCGGAGTCACATACGAGGGTTAGGGACAAGGACAAAATTGAAGACGCGAAGTCCTCGAAAAAAATTCTGGTTTTGCTACATAACTGCCAAATACCATGTTCCAGACTTGTCGGGATGTGGAAGCGGTCGGTTTTCCCGTACAAAACGTTTACAAAATGACGTATGGTGATTAGAATGCAACCTTTGAACCTCTGAACCTCTGAACCTCTGAACGGTTACTTAAAATCTAACCGGACAGGTATAAAAAATTCAGGGCGGTTAGAAATACCGATTCATCAAATCGTGGGTTACCTCTCTTGAGGCGGTAACAATACTGTCGACAACTTTTACTCCCCTTTTTACTGTCACCTTTTCCCATAGAATGGAACGTGTGATTTCTACCCCTTGTTCGAGGCGTGTTTTTTCACCGACGATTGCCCAGTCCCTTAACCTGGTAGAGCCGGGAATCTGGGAGTCAGGCCCTAACAAAAAGTGATTCCCTTGTAAGGTTTCTTTATTTGCAAGGATATAGCTCTCAACAGTACCGATATCCTGCCATTTGTGTCCAGCGGATACATAAGCCTTAACAGGCTTGTCCTTTCGCGCTAATTCCCTGTAGCAATCGATAATATTCGAAAAGGCACCCCCAGGGATGTAACTCAGAAGTTCCGGTTCAATGATGTGAATTCCTGTGAAGGCCAGCCTCCCCGGACGATTATCATTAGTGATATCCAGGATGTCCATCTTGCTGTCAATCCGAATCTGGTTAAAAGGCGGTTGATCTTGAAGAATTAGCGTCGCCAGACCCTTATTGCGCCTGTGAAAGTCATACGCCTTTAATAAGTCGATATTCGTAAGGATATCCGAATTGATGGCAATAAACGGGTCAGTATCCCAGAAATCCTCTGTGTTTTTGATCCCGCCTCCCGTCCCAAGGATTTCTGGCTCAACCCTGACTTGAATATTGATTCCGTATGGCCTGCCACCAGCTAAGTGTTTTACAATTTGCTGGTGGTGATGATGGGCGTTTATAATGATTTCGCTGACATTGTTTTCCTTCAGGAAATTTATTACCATGTCAATAACTGGCCTGTTGCCGACCGGCACAAGGGCCTTTGGTTTGTTTAAACTAAGGGGCCTTAATCTCGTCCCAAGGCCTGCTGCGAGAATCATTGCTTTCATGAGATATTGTTTTTTAATTGCAATTATTGTCCACTGATTATACATGCATTTTTTGCTAATTTTGCAACTTATTGATATTTATATAAGTACTTGATTTTTTTAGGTCTGAGTGTATATACTATAGAAAGAAAATATTTAAAAGCATTCAATTTTTGACAGGTTCTGACAGATTTTTGACAGATTTTGGGTGTTTGGGGGGGGCGAAATGCACCCCAGGCGCACCCAATTAAAAGGGGGTATCCATTTTTTTTATGGGGTTCTTAGATATTGGGTGGTTTTTCCTTGACAGGTAGGTTTCCAATCACTAATATAGAGACATTGATTGTTTTTATAAATATGTTCTTGGCTAAGGAGTGAAAAATGGGATCAGGACATTCAAGATATTATACAAAAAAACAAGTTGCAGAAATAACCGGATTAACACCGCGCCAGGTTACTTTCTACACTGAGAAAGAACTTGTGATAAATCCCGGCCAAGGTAAAGGCCGGCATCGGCAGTATACCACAAGTGACATTGCCGAATTTGGGATTATCAAGATGCTGTTCGATTACGGGATAAAATACAGGCCAATGAAAGCTATGTTGCGGCAGACTATGGCCGATATGATAGAAATACTCAATTCATTTTGGGATACTGAAAAGAAGTTCGACCAGTATCTTAATGTTTTCACCAGGGAAGATGGCAC
>JAKLQB010000560.1 GCA_022013615.1 Desulfobacterales bacterium
GCATAAGAAAATAAAAAATAAGGGCTTTTTCAATTGTTTGGATCTTGTTTTCATAGAACTTAATTGTTTACTGGTTTTATTTGGCAGAAAATACCCTACAAGTTCCGGCAAAATTAGTTTTATATCTTTTGAGTCGACGCGGTCTGATCTTTCACTGTAAGATACTGCATTATCGTTGCAGGAATCATGCCTAAATTGTGGAGAGAAATAATTTCAATAAAATTCAAATAGTTGGCGTTTTTTATCAAGAAATCCGGCAGTGAAGGTGTTGTGAATTCGATTTTGATACAGCCTTTGTGTCAAATCATTGACTTCCGGCAAATTGATGTCATCCAAATTAAGAAGATTCCGAATTCTCATATCTTATTAAAGTTAAGGTGCTCGGTTGCCGATATATAGATAGATACAAGTCTATTATCTTGGAGATGTGCAGTGGCAAAGATTGATGTCCTGCTTAAAATGATGATCCAGCACAAGGCCTCGGATCTACACGTGTGTGCTGGCGACCCTCCTATGCTCCGAATTGACGGACAGTTGCAGCGTACAAAATATCATGACCTTACGCCCAATGAGTCTGAAGTGCTTCTTCTTGAACTGCTGGATGAGGCACACTTAGAGCTTCTCAAGGCGAAGAGGGATATTGATTTTGCCTACGAACTTGAGGGCATGGCCCGTTTTCGCGCCAATGTGTTTATGGAAAGAAAGGGGTACGGGGGAGCATTTCGATTAATTCCCACCGATATTAAGACCCTGAGAGAGTTGAGTCTTCCGGAATCTGTCCAAATTCTTGCAAGGATGAAAAGCGGTCTCGTGCTGGTTACAGGGCCAACGGGGTCCGGAAAATCTACGACGCTTTCAGCTATTATAGATTTAATAAACAAAGAAAAGAGCTACCACATCATAACGCTGGAAGATCCCATAGAGTTCATTCACCCCAGAGGAAAATGCCTTATCCATCAGAGGCAAATTGGGTTCCATGCGGAAAGTTTTTCTTCCGGTTTGAGGGCAGCCTTGCGGGAAGATCCTGACGTTATCCTTGTGGGGGAGATGAGGGATCTTGAAACCATACACCTCGCCCTTACAGCGGCAGAGACAGGGCTATTGGTTCTGGGCACCCTTCACACGTCCAGTACAGCCAGGACAATGGACCGCATTATCGATGTTTTTCCGACTACCCAGCAACCCCAGATAAGGACGATGCTCAGCGAATCATTGCGTGGCGCAATTGCCCAGCAGTTGTTAAGAAAATCCGATGGAGACGGCAGGATTGCTGCGGTGGAGGTAATGATATCCAATCAGGCCGTCCAGAACCTCATAAGAGAGGGAAAGACCTACCAGATTTTTTCCGTCCTGCAAACAGGCAAAAGCGCAGGTATGCAGACTATGGAGGATCACATCAAAAACCTGGTTCAGAAAAACCTGGTTAGTCAGGAAGAAGCAAATCTCTATATGAATGAGAAAGACCAAGGCCTGTAATAGCAAATGATTGATATCTCGAAACTGAATAGCTATTTTATGTCCAATGGACAGTTGAACGAGGAACAGGTTCGGCAGGCAGAAGACTATGCTATGACGAGGGGAATCAGTGTTGATGAAGCCCTCGTTTTTTTGAACATGCTCGACTATGAAATGTTAGGGGCAGGGTTGGCGGAGATTCTCGGAAAGCCATATCAGGCCCTTTTGATCAACCAGCCCCCGGATTCCGCTAAAGCGAAGGTGCCTCTCAAGTTTGTCGAGCGCTGGAAGGTCTTTCCCGTAGATTATGATCCAGGAAAGAACATCCTTACACTCGCCCTTGATGATCCACAAGACCAAAACCTGCTTGAGAAGCTTCGAACCATTTTTCCAGTTCCTCTCCAACTAACATTCACTGTAGCTTCCAGGTCAGAAATTGATAAAGCCATAGAAGTGCATTACAAGGGTAAAGCCTACGTACCTGCCCAGGATCTGGAAGTCCCTGAGAACTTCACGATTGTAAACCCTGAACAGGAAGCAAAGAAAGAACTGAGCCTGGAAGATAAAACTCGAACTCAAAGAAAAATCCTCCTCCTTGAACCCGATCGTGCCCGAGCCGGTGCGCTGAAGACCCTCCTCCATGGGGAAGGGTACACGGATGTTAGCTGGGCTTCGACTCAGGATGAGGCTATCAAGATCTGCGAAGAGAAACCCCCTGGCCTTTTTTTGGTAAACGGCCGCACTTTTGATTCTCAAGCCTCCTGGCTCAAGGACATATCTCTAAAGTTCGGGTTACCCCACATAAGTTTTTACCATCTTGCCCCCATACTATTGGGCCAGGAGCATTCGTACCACCAGATGAGTCAGACCCTGATTAGTCTGGTAGTCTTTCTTATGAAAAAAAGTATAAAGGGCGACGACAAGCAGCTTCAGGAGATACTCGCACGGGCAAGATACTGCAAACTTCTGGCCTTAAGACTGAATTTGTCACCCAGCCAGGTGGACGGTCTCGTTCTATGTGCGTGGCTTTCTGTGAATAAATTTGGAAAAAGATTGTTGAGTCTCATTGATACGCCCTACCGTCTGGACCAAATCCTTGACCCGGAAGTGGACGGGGATGGTACAAAGAGGGTGGAAGCAAACATTCTGAAACTGGTGACCGAATACCAGGATACTAAAAAGCGTGAACCTGAACTGGTGAAGGACATAAATCAGGTCCGCAGGCTGCTCGGTCAGCAGACTTCATTTCCGGAAACCAAAGCCATACTGGAAGCCTTTCTGCAGATTATTAAAGACGAGGAATTCTTAAGGAAAGTTGACCATCCTTCAAGGCGCATACTCATTGTAGACCCAGGCGAATCTCAGGAATCCAGCATGGCCCTTCGTCTGGGCAATGACGGTTATGACATCGAGGTACTTACAGATGCCAAATCTGCTGTGAAAACAATAATGAATTCAGGGGTCGATCTGGTCATCTCTGAGATTAATCTGCCGGGGACTGATGGTTTGAGGTTTTGTCAGGCATTGCGGGAGA
>JAKLQB010000561.1 GCA_022013615.1 Desulfobacterales bacterium
TAAAGAAGGCCATATTCCTGAAGCGCCTTCTTAAGTTTTTCCAGATTCGAGGGTGCCATGGGGCATAGGGGCAACCTCATCTCATCCTGGATCTTTCCCATTAGAGCCAGAGATGTCTTCACAGGAATCGGGTTGGTCTCATAAAACATGGCCTGACACAGCGGAAAGAGTTTGTAATAAAGCGCTTTCGCCTTTTCGATATTCCCTGCTTCCCATGAATTCACCATATCAGCCGTGTCTTGAGGGGTAATGTTTGCGACAACGGAAACAACCCCCTTTCCACCAATGGAAAGAACCGGTAAGGTCACGTTGTCGTCACCAGAGAGCAGTGTGATGTTGTCCCCTGCGAGTCTCACGATCTCGGCCATCTGGACAAGGCTCCCCGATGCCTCTTTAATGGCTACCACTTCCGGCAGTTCCGCTAAGCGGGCTACAGTTTCAGGCAGCATGTTGACGCTGGTCCTGCCTGGCACATTGTAAAGTACCTGGAGTAAAGGTACTGCCTTTGCGATTGTCTTGAAGTGCTGGTAAAGACCTTCCTGGGTTGGTTTATTATAGTAAGGAGTTACCTGCAGGGTGGCATCAGCACCCGCTTTTTTGGCGTACGCTGTAAGTTCAATGGCTTCCCTGGTACTGTTTCCACCGGTCCCCGCGATGACCGGGACCCTTTTATTTACAGCCTCCACGGCAATATCAATGACCCGGTTATGTTCCTCAACACTTAAAGTGGCCGATTCTCCGGTCGTACCGCACGGCACAACAGCGCTGGTGCCGTTTTCGATCTGAAACTCAATTAGCCTGCGATAGGCCTCCTCATCCACTTTTCCTTCTTTAAACGGCGTGACGATCGCAACAATTGATCCTTTAAACATGATAACCTCCCTGGTTTAGACCTCGTTGAGTAGTTGAGTGGTTAAGTGGTTGAGTAGGGAAATAATTACTATTATTTCCAGATGTTATAACTTTTCAAACATCGAATGTCCAATTTTCAAGTAAATAATAGATATGATCATTATAAACCAACGGACTCAAAAAAATCGCTACAAGGCTTCGGCGTGAAGTTGACCCTGATAAACGATCGAGGTGTTGCCTTGGAGCCAAACTTCATCAAAAGAATCACCCTTTCTTCGGAAATGGATTATTAAATCTTCTCCTCCCTTAGTCTTCACTTTCACAGGAGAGCTTACCATCCCCCGAATCGAGCCTACCAGAGCGCAAGCGATGGCTCCGGTCCCGCAGGCCAGGGTCTCGTCCTCAACACCCCTCTCATATGTCCTTATCTCCAGTTGGTCAGTCCCCATTGCCCTCATGAAGTTGGCATTGGTTCCTTCCGGGGAAAAACGAGTATGGTAGCGGATAGCCCTCCCTTGTTCCGTGACAGGGTGATTCAAAATGTCTTCAACATGAACCACCACATGAGGAACACCTGTATTGACAAAATCGACACTCTTCCAGCCTTGCTGGCTTTTCAGGTCAATATCCAAATGAAGGCCCCTGGGCTTAGGCATCAGGACCTTTACAATGCGGCCTTCTACTTCTGCGTACACAGGCCCTGCCAGGGTCTCAAAGGTCATTTTCGGGCCAGCGATACCCTTTAAGAAGGCGAAACGGGAGACACAACGCCCTCCGTTACCGCACATCTCCACCTCCCCCCCGTCTGCATTAAGGTACCGCCATCCAAAATCGTATCGATCCGATTTGGTGACAAAGATTACGCCATCTGCGCCCACCGACTCCCTACGCCTGCAGGCCCTTTCCACCAAACGGCCCAACTCTTCATCCTTAATCTGTCCATTCCTGTTATCAATCAAGATAAAATCGTTCCCGCTTCCGTTCATTTTCCAGAATTCAACGGTTTCCATATTCCCTCAATTCTGCATCCTGCCCCTGTAGATCTACGACAAAAAAGCTGGAATCATCTCCCCTTTGACCAGGTCTTCAAAGGTCTCCCTTTTCCTTATGATATAAAAGCGATCTCCTTTGACCATCACCTCGCAA
>JAKLQB010000562.1 GCA_022013615.1 Desulfobacterales bacterium
ATTGCACCCAAAGAAAATAAAAACAAGACAGTTAAACAAAGTACGAATAATTTTTTCATTCTAACCTCCTTTTTTGGTTTATGTTTCTTGTTAGTCCTTAACCCGGAAAAACAGTAAATCCAGGACACGAAATACAGAACAAATTGGTATAAGGTATTGATAAAAACTTCCTTTTTTCGAGATGAAGCATAGAAAGTTTTGGTTTTTGTGTCAAGGGAAAAGGTAAGTTCTCAATAAATTTGGGCTGTATTAAGAAAATCCCCCTCAATCCCCCTTTGCAAAAGGGGGAAGGTTCGGAGTGCCCAGCCTTATTGAGATGTTACGGGAAAAGGTGTCACACAATATGCGTTATTGCAATATTTCCCCATTTATCATTGAGGTATTCTGCCACTAATCGGCGATGGCAGTGATCGGGCTTATCCTCACTGCACAATAAGCATCCTCTTTCAAATATATCTTTTGAAAGCTTTTTTTCAATTCGCCTGCTTGACAACAAAGCCATAAAATTCTTTTCATACAAAGCCCAGTCACCTTTATTTTTCTTATACTCATCCAAAATTTCTTTCGCAGGAGCAAGCTCCGGGATATGCATATAATCAATATCGCATATGGTTTTTAGAAAGTAACTAAGATCGTCCTTTTTTGCAAAGCCTGCAAGCTGTGAGACATTATTCAGGCGTACATCTATAATGCGTTTCACGCCCCTTTCACATAGCTGTTCAAAAAAGTATTCAGCAGTTTTCTTGGTAAAGCCTATAGTAAAAATTCTGGTTTTTTTCATGCAATTCCCATCCTATCATCTCTTTCCATGTCCATTATCAAGATCTTCCGTATGGGCTATTTTCTCGCCCTGAATATCGTATGCACTCTGGATAATTTCTTCCGTGTTTTTGAATAAATTAGTCTCCTGTATTTTCAATATGCGCATCAACCTCTTGATCGAATCATCGTTCTCCTCAATAGAGCCATCTTCCAGAATATGCCTTATCCAAATTCCATTTTTGCGAAGGTGCCTGCATACCAGGATAGTCCTGTGACATGTAACAGGGTCCTTTTCTGCGCACATCAGAGCAATGCGATAAGACTCCATCCCCTTTCTTAATCTCTGGATTCCTTGGTGAAAGATGTCTGTCTTTGTCAGGCAGTCATACTGGACCTTGCCATCCACATAACAGGTTGGATCATCGCTCCGGGGCCCCAGTTCTTTTCCCAAAAACACGTATGTAATACCATGTTTTTCTAATTCTTTTTTTATTGTTTCACGGTTAAACTGTGGGTTGAACTTGCTATATGGCTGCGAACGAACGTCACAGACTGCTGTTATCGCATGCATTGACAGAAGCTCAAAAAATTTATCAAATGGGTGTGTTGAATGACCAATTGTGTACACTTCATGCATTCTTTGTTCCTTTTCAAGAGACTTCTTTGACAGGATTGCCAATATTCAACCGACAATCACCAATCAGACGATGATTGCAGCCACAAGTTTGTAGCAGTAACCTTCATAGGGCTCCCCAATACTCACGGTTAAATACACATTTTCTTCTGTTATTGTGTATTCCCCAATGTCTTTATTGAAGTATTTTTTTTCAATCAGGGGATCAGTAACGGATAACCAGTATTTGACGCCGTTCAAATTGAATTTTGCGCGTATTTTCTTGAGCAGGTTTGGTCCTTCATCAACAGTAATGCGTAGGTTACGTGGTTTTACAAGAACCAGTGAGGATAACACTGTTTCCTCAGCAATATTCAGGGGTATCCTGTCGTTCAGGCCATTATGGCTGTGATGCCCATTTATCCATAAAGACTGAACATCATCACATAGCCCCGGCAAGTCTGATATGGAGAGTTTTCCTTTCTTAACCCATTGGCGATCATCTATGATATAGTTTTCCGACTGATAAGAATGCGGGCTATGTCTTGTTAATGGGAAAGATATAATATCCAGCAACTCTGGAATTCCTCCATCCCGAAAACTGATATCTCTAAGGGAGAGTTCGCCGGTTTCCATCTGACCCACCGGTCTGATCCACTCACCAGTTTGTCCCTCAGCGGCCTCCTTGCCGGCGATGCAACAACCTGAATATTTCCGTGAATTGGCCAGGCATATTATTTGCTTATAGAAATATTTTCCCTTGGAATCAGCAACATCTATTCCCATAGCCAAATTGTATTTACACAAATAATAAAGGCGAAGAATTTTTAGTTCGTCATAATTGACTTCCCCGTGAAATGCATCATAAACTGGTTTTAACAGGTCAGGGCCAAGCATTTCAAATGTTTTAGTGACAAGGGTTTTCTGGTCAGGTGGTATTGTTGAAAGCGCTAATAATTCATCTGATCTGACGGCATTCCCTTCCTGCAGATACTTGAATAAGTGATCTATAACCGTACCCTGCTTAATGTTATAATCGGTCATTATTTTGTTAACAGAATGCCCGGAATTGTATGCTTCTCCGATGACAATATATCTTTTCTTGCGGATAGAAGCTCTGGCGCTTGTCTCTGCTTTCCTTTTTCTCTTTGGTCTTTCTTCAATCTGATGCGCATGGCAATATTCTTTAATGATACTCAAGAAGTGAAAGCCATATTTCTCGCATTTCACTGTCCCGACACCATGAATGTCCAACAAAGTGTCCCCGGTTTGTGGAAAAAATGTGGCCATTTCCACCAGCGTCTTGTCTGAAAAAATCACGAAAGGCGGCACATCAGCCTTGTCCGCTAAGGCCTTCCTCTTTTTCCGAAGTGCATCAAACAAATCTCTCTCATAGCCCGGATCGGTTTGCTTTTCAGTGGTTTCGTCCTCCTGTTCATATTCGAGCATCCCAAGAACGGTTTCTTTCCCTTTTAAAACATCCCATGCCTTGTCCGTGAGTTTTAAGCTCCCGAATTCCATATCCTGAACAATGAGACCTTTCTGGGTAAACTGTCGGGACAGATGGAACCACTGTCTTTTTGAATATTCCCGCCCAATTCCGTAAGTGGACAGGTGTTGATGTTCAAAACTCAATACCTTCTTTGCCTTTGAGCTGCGAAGCACATCAATAATATGGCCTGCGCCAAACATCTCCCCGGTTCGTTTTAGGCAGGACAGAAATTTTTGAGCAGGAATGGTTATATCCACGAGATCTCTTTTCTCTGCCTTGCAATTGTCACACATGTTACATTCTGAAGCCGGATATGTTTCTCCGAAATAGTTCAGAAGAGGGATACGGCGACACACTTCGGTTTCAACCAAACGCAACAGGGCGTTTAGATGAATATTCGCCACCCGTTGCTCGTGGTTCTCTTTCTTATTGATAAAATATTTAATTTTCTGGATATCTCCATAACTGAACAACAATAGACAATCGGACCGGAGACCATCGCGTCCGGCCCGTCCGATTTCCTGATAATAACCCTCGATATTTTGCGGTAGATCATAGTGAACCACAAAGCGGACGTCTGGTTTATCAATCCCCATGCCAAAGGCAATAGTTGCTACAATGATTTGTGCATCATCCCTGATGAAGCGTTCCTGGTTTTCATTGCGTTCCCTATCCGTCAGCCCTGCATGATAGGGCCGCACGGAAAAGCCTTCATTTCTTAAGACCTCATAAAGATCATCTACCTGCCTGCGGGAAAAACAGTAGATAATCCCGGATTGATTCGGGAATTTTTTAATGAATTTAATGGTTTGATCAAGGGGATTGTATTTAGTAGCGATCTGGATAAAGAGGTTTTTTCTGTCAAAACTGTCAATAAATTCATTGGAGGCGTCAAATCCAAGGTTAGCCTTAATATCCTCCCTTACCCTTGGCGTTGCCGTGGCTGTAAGTGCAATACAGGCTGCCTTTGGAAAACGATCTCTCACTTGAACCAGTTGCCGATATTCCGGCCGGAAATCGTGCCCCCACTGGGAAATGCAGTGGGCTTCGTCAATGGTAAGGCAATCCACCTCTACGGAAGAGAGCATCTCTAACATGTTTGCCTTTAACAATGCCTCTGGAGCCAAATAGAGTAATTTGACCGCTCCCCGCTTTATCCGATCCACATTGCGCCGGTATTCCCCAAGAGACAGGGAGCTGTTCAAGAATACCGCGGAAACGCCCATTTGCACCAATTGTTCCACCTGATCCTTCATTAACGAGATCAGAGGAGAAACAACAATGGTTAGGCCCTCAAAGATGAGGGCCGGAAGTTGATAGCAGAGGGATTTCCCGCCCCCGGTTGGCATAATGACCAATGTATCATTCTTCTGCAGAACATTTTCGATGATATCCGCCTGAAGAGGTCTGAACTCATCATAACCGAATACATGTTTAAGAATGCGTTCTGCCTTATCCATCATAATCAAATCCTGCTTGAATAATTCGTAATTTTTAGATACCTTAATTCCCAAGGATCATCGCGGATTAGTGTGAAAACCAGGTTAGGGACGTAGCACAAAAGCATTGTAGGGTCGGGTTTTATACCCGACCGGGGTTGCGGTGTCATATAAAATGCCACCCTACATGATGCGAGCAAAGGCTGTCACTCTAATCCGTGATGAGGCATTCCCAATGGCGCTATCAGGCCAATTGTTTTTTCTGATCCATCGCCCCATTCGACCATGCCCTGTGCTTCTCGGCTACCTGTTCTTGTATCTCTTCGGGTCCCCAAAATAGATGCAATGGGCCAGACACACATTGTCGGCGCAGGCGGGTATGAGCCCCTGATCTACCCGGTGATAACAGAGGTTACACTTTTGGGCGATGCCTTCCTCCGCATCAAAGGCTATGGCATCATAGGGGCATGCGTCTACACATAGTTCGCATCCGACGCACTTCTCTTGGTCCAGAACCACAATACCGTCGTCTCTCTTGAAAATCGCTTCCTCCGGGCAGGCCTCGACACATTCGGGCTCATCGCAGTGTCTGCACACATTCACCCGAAAAACAAATTCCGGTTTCCCTTCGACGATCCTGGGGCCTTCTTCCCAAACGGATATCAACTTGATCCCGGTGGGGGCCAGGTTTTCCTGTTTGCATGCTACCTCGCAGGTCTTGCACCCCCAGCAGGATTCGTGATCAATAATCAAGGCGTATGTCTTCATAAGTTTCCCCTCCCTTTGCTTTCTTCCGGGCTTATCTTGCAAAGAAGCGTTCTCACATGGGTCGCCCCCATGGCCGGATCACAATCCTCATAGGCATTGCTTGTCAGGATATTGATGTTTGATTCATCCCATCCGTGCCCGGGGTCCTTGTTTTCCGGGAACCACCAGGCATGTTCCGCGGAAACGATTCTCGGGTCCATCCCTGCAAAAAGCCTGGCCCGCTGTCGAACCTTGCCCCTCGGGGACTCGATGATCACCCAGTCTCCTTCCCTGATCCCTTCCTTCTCCGCGGTCTCAGGATGGATCTCCACTACCGGATCCTTGTGAAGCTCTCTGAGCCAGGGGACCTGACGGTTCTCCGTGTGGAAAAACCCGGGCTGTCTCCTGCCGGTAATAAGGATATAGGGATATTCCTTATAAATTTTCGGGTTGCTGTTGGGGCCTTCCGGCGGTTCCCGGAATTGTGGCAGGGGATCATATCCCCATTTTTCGAGCAGGGTGGAATAGAGTTCAAATTTCCCGGTGGGGGTGGAGAAACCTTTTTCCCTGTACTTCCGGTAGTTCACATCCCCCCTGATATAGTCCATCTTCTCGAAGTCCTTCCAGGTGATCCCCATGGGTTCAAGGATATGATCAAGGCCGCCTTCGAATGTATCCCACCAGTGTTCGCCCTGGCCGACCCTATGGGCCAGGTCGTTAAGCATCTCATGGTCAGACCGGCATTCACCGATCTGGACGACCTTCCGCCGGGGCAGGATATACCCATGACGCTTCCAAAAATCACCGATATAATCCATCTCGAGCCATGTGGCCGCCGGCAGCACAATATCCGCCAGCTCCGCTGTGGGGGTCATAAAAAAATCGGCGACTGCCATGAATTCCACGGCTTGCAGGGCCCGGTACACTTCCCTTGCGTTTCCCCGGGTCAAGACCGGGTTGGAGCTGATGAAAAAGAGCATTTTAACAGGATAGGGCTCTTCTTCCAAAATGGCGTCCCAGACGCATTTGGGATTGATTATGGCAAAATTTCCCGCCAATCGGAAACGATCTCCTCCCAGCCGTTTTTCAGCCTGTTCCTTAGAGAGCATCTTGTGGGCTCCGAACTGACCAACGTTCCTGATTTTCGGGGAGCTGAAAAGCATCTGTCCGCCCTGAACGTCAATGTTCCCCGTGATGCCTATAAGGGCAAGCAAGGCACGGTTGTTATCCACGCAGTTTACCTGCTGCTCGATCGCCACCCCCCATTGAATGGCAGCAGGTTTTGTGGTGGCAAAAAGTCTTGCCGCCTCCTGGATTTTCTCCTTGGGCACCCAGGTGATTTCTTCCACTTTTTTAAGGGGATATTGATTTACCCGCCGGACAAAGGCATTCCATCCGTGAACGTAGTTTTCCACGAACTCCTTATCATAGAGTTCTTCTTGGACAATCACGTTACACATGCCTAATGCCAGGGCCGTGTCGGTCCCCGGTCTCAGGGGAAGCCAGATATCGGCACGTGCCGCAATGCGGGTAACCCTGGGATCCACGGCAATCAGCTTTGCCCCGGCATCCAGGGCCGTGGAAAAAGGCTCACCTTTGTAGCAGTCCGGATTGCTGATCACCAGGTTGTTGCCCCAGACCATGATGCACCTGGGATTGTTTTCATAATCTACGATAGGGTTTGTACCGCAGGTGATGATGGTCGTGGCGATCCTGGGCCCGTAACAAAAATGGCCGGCAGTAAGCGTATTCGGCGATCCGAGAAGGTTGGCGAACCGGTAGATGACCGCCTCATTTTCTCTTCCCGTACCGTAACCCATCACAATGGATTCGGCGCCGAATGACTCTTTATAGTTCAGGATCTTCTCGGCAATGGCGTCCAGTGCCTCATCCCAGGATATGCGTTCCCATTTTCCGCTCCCCTTCGATCCGACCCTTCTCACGGGGTAGGTCAAACGATCGGGGTGATAGACCAGTTGACTGGCCCCAATGCCCTTTGAGCACAGAGTTCCGTGGTTTATAGGACAGTCCGGATCGCCAGCGATCTTTGCGATCTTGCCGTCTTTGACGTAAACCAGGACTCCGCAGCCGCCGTGACACATACGGCAATGGCTTTTCACAACCGAGTCATAGCCGTACACTTCCATTTCCCTTTCTGTATTGGAATGTACGAATGCATCCATAGGTTATCTCCTATTCCTCAGTAGAACATCCTTCCCGTAATAACCCGCCCCTTATCGTTAAGAAAAATCCCCTCCATTTCCAGCAAGGCTTGTTTCATTCTGAGACCTCCCTGGTAGCCTCCAAGGGTTCGATCGGAGCGGATAGCCCTGTGACATGGAATCAATAATGGGAATGGATTGTTGGCCAAAGCTGTACCAACGGCACGAGCTCCAGACGGCTTGTCAACTTGTTTGGCAATGCGCTGGTAAGTGCTCACATGCCCACGAGGGATCCCATGTTCGGCACGTAAGACTTTCTGCTGAAATTCAGAGCAGATATCCAGTCGAGCGATTTCAAGAGAGAAGCTAATATCGTCGCCAGCGAGGAAAGCTTCAATCTGACTGGCAACTACGTCAATTTCAGTGCAAGAAGATTCTATGGACCTTGGAAAAGCGGCCTTAACCAACTGTGTGGATGAAGCCTCTGAATTTGAAAGAAGAATCCTGAAAATTTTCGGAAATCCCTCATAGACATACCAGAGTATGGCAACTGGCCCGAAGGTGCTTGAGAAGAAACAGACAGATGATTGTTGCGTATATGTCTTCTTCATTGCTAACCCCTGTGGGAACCAATTTTCTGCATCCGAACACGAATGTATCAGTACTGATAGTCTGCTCTCACAGGACTGAACATATCGAACGCTCTGGCAGGGGTATCACCTGTCCTGGCACCGTGCTCCACACCGCCAGGAATGATGTAAGTATCCCCTGGCTTAAGCCAGCGTGTTTCCCCGTTGATGGTCATCTCCAACTCACCGGAAATAACAGCACCGGCTTGCTCGTGAGGATGACTATGAGCGGGGACAACAACGTTGGCAGCCAAATCGACGATGGATAACAGCATCTTGTTGCCCCAAAAGGTGCGAATGTGCACACCAGGGACGGTTTCTTTCGCTTCCCTGTTTTCTAAATCGCAAAAATATTGCACCTGTGCCTCCAATATAGAGTTCAGTAATGTGAGACTCCGGCAGCAACCGGGGCGCTATGAGGCTGTCCGAGAATGGCTATTTTCCCTCCCGCTAATAGCGGGACGTCAGGCTCAAATTATAATCCTCGAAATACTTCAATGTATTCCTGCGGTTATAATTTTCGCCTTCCTTGATCTTGGAAAAAATTTCTCATTCTCAGACAGCCTCCTAGTGAGGAACATGCTTCAGCGTGTCTGTCTCTACCCCCGTTGATAGGCCGCGCTTCGCGCAATCCAGCTAATCACCTTGCTTGTTCAGCCAATTTTTCTCGTATTCTTGAGGAGTTAAAACATAACGAATGAAGTGGCCTGCCTCTATGGTGCGTCTCAACCTTCCGTTATTCAAAATGGAACTGTACGGTGATCTTGCATTCTTTCCCGTTAAACTTGAGACAGCGACTGAGATCTGGAGTTCTGGTATATCTGAGCTCCATGGCGTCAAACCATCCCTCGATCCTCTCAAAGATACCACACTCGTAATCAGGAATGAGTCCTATCTTCTTCATACCTCTATGGGCAAAGCAATCTAAGAACTGAAAAACTTGAGAGTCATTACCAGGATAATCGATATGAACGGAGACGAAGTCTGGAAAGAAAACCTGTTTTCCTAACTCGAACAATTCCTGGTATTCCTCAATACCTGTAGGGGGCGGTGCTTCGACCATTTTCATCAAACGGCCGCACTCAATCTGCCCCAACTTTCTGCACACCCGAAGATTCATGGGGCTTGCATCAGCCATCCCAAACTTCGCCGCCACCTCCCCATACCAAAGGGCGTCGTGTGTCATCCAGTTTTTGATCAGGATGTCTCTTAGCTGGTCTTTATTTATTTTACCTGATACCACTATAGACCTTATCTGTGTGCAAAGATTTTCTTAAGGCTTAATTACAGACTGCGATAAAATGTAGAAAAAAGCCATAAAGATCTTGGATAGTGGCCCGAGCACAGCGATTTTGGCCGGTGTGAGTTTGCAACGTTAATGCTAATTTTGATGTTTAAGAATCATGAGAGTGCTAACAGCGTGTGCATATAATTGCTCATTGTTGTCAATTATTCTGCTCCCACCTTTTGGCCGGGAGGAAAAAAGGTTCAAAAAAAAGTCCCTAAAGACGGGGCCTTTCTTGACAGAAAATAACCCAATAAAACTGATAGATGAAAGCGGCAAGTCATTCGGCCCAATACGAGTTCATCATCGGAATAGCTTACTGAGGAATCCTTTCGTCATTTGCGCATGTCCCTGTGCCAACAGTTCAATCTCACCATGATCCAACCATATACCTTTGCAATGAGAGCATGTGTCGATCATGACATTCTGGTAGTTCACTTCTTTTAGGTCGGCTCCGCATTTGGGGCACTTCATCCAGGTAGCCTCCTTACGCTTCTGTTTGGCTTCTCCTTCCCTTTTCTTATCCAAATCGGTGCGCAGTTTTTTTATCTTCTCCTGGTTAAGTTTAAGGAAATATTCCTCTTCTCTATCGAAAGGTTCAGTAGCCATGTCTATATCCTCCGTTTCATTCTTTTGGTAGTTTCTTTTGCACGCCTAAATATAAGCAAAGGGATAAGTAGATGTCAACTGCAAATGGGTGAGGGGATTCAGGTCTCAACATTACCCATTTTTGTGATTTTTTTTAATATCTTTTTCAGCCATTCAATGAACGTAATCTCTTGAAACCCGTTCCCGATTTTGATCTAATGCCTTTGTTTCTGAAATCATAATCCCCACAAAAATCCAAAAGAGATCGAAACCGCGAATGAAGATCAAGGTAAAAGGGTATTTTAACTTCAAGAAAGTAATTCGCAATTTGGGCATTTCAGAAATTGAGATGTCAGGTGGCAACCTAAGAGGCTTGTTTGATGTTTTGTCCGATAGGTTCGGGGAGGAGTTTGCAGATTTGATTTATGATTCAAGAACTAAGACAGTTAGGGGTGATATTCGTATTTTGTTGAACGGCCGGCATATCGTCCATCTGCCAAAGGGGCTGGATACTGAATTGAAGGAGGGCGATGAGGTCGCCCTTTTTCCACCGGTCGCAGGAGGGTAGGGCCAACGATCAAATCTCTCCCCGTTCCTTCATCTTTTCTATCTCTTCTTCCCTCAAAGCCCGCTTAAATATCTTCTCTGTTACTGTTAGAGGTAAGTCATCTCTAAATTCGATGGTTTTGGGCACAGCATAAGCGGCCAGGTTTTCTTTACAATAGTCAATGATCCCTTGCTCACTCACCTTTCCCTTGGAATTTTCCCGCAACCGGATGAAGGCTTTTATTCGTTCACTGCCGGGTCTTTCCGGATCAGGAATGCCGATGGTCACGGCCCCCTCTACCTCCGGATGCCTGAATAAAACCTCATCCACTTCGATTGAATAGACCTTCATACCAGATACATTGATCATATCCTTGATTCGATCCACTACATGGAAATAACCATCATCATCCATCTTACCCAGGTCTCCGGTTTTCAACCACCCTCCGTCTTCGAGTCCTGAGCCCGCATCGGGCCAGTAACCTTTCATCAATTGAGGGCCCTTAACCCAAATCTCGCCCACCTCGCCAAAAGGAACCTCTTCTCCCGTAACAGGATCCACGAGTTTCACCTCCGTATCGGGTACAGGCAATCCAACGCCAGGCCTGGTTGAGCTTGCAAAGCGGGTGACTTTCGAAAACACAGAAATATTAATATGGGTAACCGGGCCGGTTTCAGTCAGGCCATAGCCCTCCGAAATAGGCATCTTTATTTTCTCTTCCAGTTTTCGAGCCACCTCTGCCGGTAGTGGGGCAGCACCTGACATCACCATCACCGGCATTCGCCGGATTTTAATTTCCGGTTGTGCCAGCTTTAATAGTTGAGTGGGCACCATGAATAGCAAAAATGGACGATATTCATTCATCACACTAACAATCAATTCAGTATCCCTCGGAGCCGGAATCAGAAATATCCTGAGTCCCCAATAAATGCTTGACTGCATCAGGTAATGTCCCATTGCATGAAAGATGGGAATTGCCAACATGGAAGAGGCACTCCCCCTGTAAGTGGGAATGGGAGACATCATCCAGGGAAGCCCTTGAAGGATA
>JAKLQB010000563.1 GCA_022013615.1 Desulfobacterales bacterium
CAAAGGTTCCATTCTCGTCCCCGGACTGCATTTGGAATGTGTATTTACGAGAAAAGCGTCATCTTCGTGAAGTGAGGTAAGAAGCTATTGAGGTAGGCCCATATCAGACAAAGTATGCCGGATCACCCAGGTCTTGAAAAAAGGGCTGTCAAAATCATAACCGGTCGGGGTTGCGATCCTTTTGCGCGTGTAAGCATCATCACGGACAAGGTATCCGGCTTTAATAAGTGCGGTGGCCGTATTGCTCACTGTCCCGCTGGGTCCTAACGAAAATTTCATAATAGTTTCCTGGGTCGTTAAGCCCTTTTGACCGGCTGCGACCGCACGCAGGACATTCTGCTGGTGAAGAGTAAGGGAATTCCAACGGGCGTACAAAAGGTCATTTTCTTCGGCAACGATTTCATTGAACACGTACTCAACATCCTCAATTGTTGCTCTTCCCTTAACAACAGCCTGATCATAGCATTTACGGGCTACCTGAATGATATCTCTTGTGCGAGGACCGGCTATGCGGATAATATATCCGCCCACGTCTTCAACTCTTGCACTTGAAGTTTTCATTCGCAGATTGATCCATTCGGTCAGATGATCAGGATCGATGGGACCGAAAGGCAGTTTATCCACCAGCTTATAAAGGGATCCGCGGCCGATAATCATGCGTCTAATGAGATGTTCACGGGATCCTGCTAAAATATAGCCGATGTTACCATGGTATTGGATCGTGCCTCGCAAATCCCACTCAGCGGTTTCGCCTCCAAATTTATGGATTTCCTGAAATTCGTCCAGGACAATTCCTATCGTAATCTTTCGCTCTTTGGCAGAATCATTAATGGCATCCAGTACGCTGCTTAAAGTCTTTCTTTGTCTGTCATTATCGGTGCCGCGCAGATTCATATCAATGCTCGGCATAAGCAGCCCGCCAACAGGGTCATGATTCAATGAAACCGATACATTCAACCGAGAGATGATGTCTGTAACAAAGTTTTTCCATTTTTTCCCCACTATTTTTGTGGCCGCTGCAAGGATACGGTTGCACATATCAACGGCATTGGAGGCGGTAGAAAGATCAGCGAGAAATGCATATCCGCCTTTATTGTTAACCTGGTTCACAGCGTTTAGGATAGCCGAGGTCTTTCCCATCCGCCGAGGACCATAAACCAGGAGCTTACTGCCCGGCTCGGTTAGGGATCGCACCATAAGCCGGAGTTCATCGGTCCGGTCGGTAAAATATTCCCCTTCAACAACTCCATGGATTCTGAATGGATTGCTAATGACTTGCTTTTTCATTATGAGCTCCAATATGAATGATTGTTCCCATATTACTTTGTTTCAATAAACTTTGCAATAAAAAAGTTATTTTGCTGTGTTCAAATAAAGTTTGTTTGAAGACAGCAGCCTTACTAGTGCCCCGTCTCAAAAGTCTAGTGCCTTAAAATGGCAACCTGAAATATTCGTATAGACTCATACATTTCACCCATCTGTGGGGGACGGGAAAATCCGAAATTCGAATATCGAAACTCGAAACAAATACAAATGACAAAAATATCAATGACCAAAAC
>JAKLQB010000055.1 GCA_022013615.1 Desulfobacterales bacterium
ACTTTCTCCTCCCATTCGATTGCCATAATATGAAATCCTTTTACCCCTTCCACCTCCTTGAGACGCTGGATGGTTTCAACGCAGATATTGATTCCTTCTTCTGCCTGTTTTTCCTTGGGTACACCGCTCATGCGTTTGACAACTTCATCAGGCACGTCCATACCAGGCACCCGGTTTTTCATGTATTTTGCCATGCCGGCAGATTTAAAAGGAGTGACTCCTGCCAGGATGTAGACTTTCTCGTGGAGCCCCCTGTCACGGGCCTGTTTCAGCCAGAGTTCGAATTTTTCAAGGTTGTAAATGCACTGGGTCTGTATGAATTCCACCCCGGCCGCTATCTTTTTGGCCAAACGGGGGACTCGGATCTCAAAAGGATCGGCAAAGGGGTTGGCGGCGGCGCCTACAAACATCTGTGGAGGCCGTTTGATCTCATCTCCTCCCAGAAATTTTCCCTCATCCCTCATTAACCTTACGGTCTGGATCAGTTGTATTGAATCAATATCAAACACATTCTGGCCCTGGGGACTGTCACCAAAAATCTGGTGGTCTCCTGAAAGGCAGAGGATATTGTAAATATCAAAAGAGGCGGCTCCCAGGATGTCGCTCTGGAGAGCAATCCGGTTCCTGTCCCGTGTAACCATCTGAAGCGTTGGCTCAACACCCATTTTTTTTAAGTGGATGCAGGCTGCCAGGCTGCAAAGACGGGTCACTGACGTCTGATTATCCGTGATATTGATGGCATCCACATAATCCTTGATCATTTCCGCTTTACTGGTGATAGCTTCGGGATCACTTCCCCTCGGTGGCCCGCATTCTGATGTAACCGCCAGGTGTCCTGCCGCGAGAATTTTTTCCAGCTTGCTCGGTGTCCTCGTGCTCATAGTCTCACATCCTCCCTGACCACTTTTCTGGGCCCGCCGGCACGTTCTGTTGACCAGTCTTTTATGGGCATGATCTGCTCGTATTCGTCAAACCTGTCCAGCTCTTTGAGCCGGTCAATAATAAGCTGCCAGGCACAGTCAAGATCTTTGCTTATCTCACATTTTCCCTTAGTAGACCCGCCGCAGGGACCGTTTAAAAGCCTTTTGGCGCACCGGGAAATAGGACAGATTCCCGCGGTTTTTCCCAGGATACACTGCCCGCAACCCTGACACCGTTCGCTCCACACGCCTCTTTCTTCGGCAGCACCCATAAAACAGGTGTTGACTCCGGGAAAGACCGGGGTACTGAAGTATTTTTCCGCCATAAACTGGACCCCGACCCCACAGGCCAGGGATAAGACAGCGTCATATTGATCAATCCTGTCCCGGATTTCCTCCAGGTATTCATGATCACACTGTCGTTCCAGTGTGACTTCGTCTATATCTACTTTTTTCCCTTCATTCATAAAATACATGCGCAGGGCTGAGGCCAAAATGCCAACCTCCTTTTTCCCCCCGGCTTCACATACGGTCACACACTCATTGCACCCTGCAATCAGGAGTTTTTGGAAATCCTTTACCTCGTCAATGATTTCCTCAATCGGCTTTTTATCTGCAACAATCATGGGGAATAACCTCTCTTTCTTCGCTAACAGGTAAGTCTTTAAGTCATTTAACTGGTTGTGCTTTGAAAATCATGTTTCGGGTTGCGAGTTCCGGGTTACGCGTTAAGAGACCAGGTAATTGAAATGAAACCCGAAACTCGTAACCCGCAACTTGTAACCCGCAACTCGTAACCCGCAACTCATCACGCCGCCTTTTTCTTATGGGCAAGTTTGATCGGGTTCGGGCCCAACTCCTTTATCTTTTCAGTCATTTCTACTGCATACTTAGCAAATCGCGGGCCTTCACTGGACGAAAGATTATACATCCGCACCCTTTCGCCTCCAATTCCTATGGTATCAAGAATCTTTTTGGCCTGATCTACCCTTTTCCGGGCCTGGAGGTTGCCGTTTTCAAAACGACATTCCCCTTCAAGACAGCCCACAACATAAACGCCGTCTGCCCCTTTTTCAAATGCACGTAATATGTGAATGATATCCACCTTTCCGGTACAGGGCATCCTGACGATCCTGATGGTGCCCGGATAGTTGATGCGCATGGAACCTGCCAGGTCCGCAGCCGTATATCCTCAGAAATTGCAGCAAAAGGCAATAATTATGGGTTCAAAATCTTTCATTACAATATTCCTTCCTTTGATCTGTTCGTTGTGTTCCGTGCACCCAGTAAACTCAATAAACCCAAAGAACCGAAAAACTCAATAAACTCACAACACCCCTTCCAGCAATGCTTCCACTTTACTCATGACCTGGTCATCCTCATACCAGTTCAGTTCTATGGCCTTGGCAGGGCATTCGGCAGCGCATATGCCGCAACCATGGCACAGGGCTTCATCAATTTCACTGACGCCTTCTTCGTTGATGTGAGGTACTCCATAGGGGCAGGCTCGAACACAAACAAGGCATGCTGCGCACAGATCCGGATCGACTCTCGCTGTTATAGCAGAAAGAGTAATTTCTGACTGGGAAAGGAAGATAGTGGCCCTGGAGGCGGCTGCAAGGGACTGGGAGATGGCTTCAGATATTAGCTTCGGGCTGTGTGCGGTTCCGCACACGAAAATCCCCTCATTGGCCAGATCCACCGGCCTCAACTTGACATGGGCTTCAATAAAATACCCCTCATTATTTCTGGGCAGCTTTAGTATAGATGACAGTTCCTCAGTGTCTTCTGCCACCATACCAGCACTCAGCGTTAGAAGGTCAGCAGAGATGACAAGATCTCGCTGCAGGACATGATCTTTAAAAGTGACCATAATGCCTTCATCAGTTGCCTCAACCTTTGGGGGATTATCCTCACTAAAGTTCGAAAAAATGATGCCCTGCTGTCTGGCCTCGGTGTAGTACTCCTCCAGCATGCCATACATACGCATGTCTCTGTAAAGGATGTACACATCTGCATCCGGATTGAGTTCCTTGATATGAAGAGCATTCTTGACGGCGCTCTGGCAGCAGACTCGCGAGCAGTTGGGGTTCTCCTCATTTCTGGATCCCACGCACTGGATCATGACCACTTTATTGAGGTCATCGGCCCCTTTCATTTCCAGCCGTTTTCCCAGTTCGATCTGGGTCATCACACGGTAGTCCTGTCCATAGAGATATTCCGATGGTTTATATTCATTTGCTCCGGTGGCCAGAATTACAACACCATGGTCGATCTTGCGCTCATACATTCCCGGCCCCACCATAATCTCTGTTGTGAAATTCCCCTTGAATCCGCTGAATCCCACTATAAGGGATTCTGTAAGAACCTGGATTTTTTCGTGGTTAGTGACCTTATCCACCAGTTCCAGAAGGTATCTCTGAATATCTACACCCTCTATGGTGGTCGTCAATTCTCTGGCAAGACCGCCTAATTGGGCCTTATTTTCTACAATCACTACTTCAAAGCCCTGGTCTGCAAGCCCCAAAGCGGCATTCATTCCTGCCACGCCACCGCCGATAACCAGGGCTCGCTTGTTAATGAAAATCTTTTTCTCTTTAAGGGGCTTTAAAAGACCTGCCCTGGCAACAGCCATCCGTACAAGATCTTTTGCCTTTTTTGTGGCGGCTTCCGGATCATTACCATGAACCCAGGAGTTCTGATCCCGGATATTGGCCATTTCGAACAAGTACTTATTGAGACCGCATGCCTGAATGGTTTCCTGAAAAAGCGGTTCATGGGTCCTGGGAGAGCATGAAGCGACCACGACGCGGTTGAGGTTATGTTCCTTGACCATCTCTTTTATTTTTTCCTGAGTATCTTGGGAGCAACTGAACAGATTCTCATCAGCAAACACCACGTGGGGGAGGCGGGCAACATAGTCGGTTACTGCAGGAACATCGACAACGCCACCGATATTTATGCCGCAGTTACACACAAAAACGCCGATCCTGGGCTCTTCATCAGCTACATCCAATTCTTCCGGGATTGTTAGGGTCTTGGTTTGAGTCCATCGGGCTGCGCTTAAATCTATGCTCGCCGCACAGGCCGCTGCACTTGCATCGGTCACTGAACTGGGAATATCTTTGGGGCCCTGGAATATTCCGCAGGCATAAACGCCAGGGCGGGAAGTAGTAATAGGACTAAGTGGATGTGTTGATACAAAGTTATGATGGTCAAGGTCAACCCCCAAACGCTCGGCAAGCCCTATAGCTTCAGGATTTGCCTCAAGACCTACCGAAAGCACCACCATTCCAAAGACTTCTTCTTTCAGCGCACCCGATTCATCCAAATAACCGATGGAAAGGTCATCGGAGCCGCGAATCGGGTCAATGCTGTGGACTCTCGAACGGATGAAATTTACACCGTGCTCGTCTCTTGCACGGTTATAGTATTTTTCATAGTCCTTGCCAAACGCCCGAATATCCATAAAGAAGATCGTTGTTTCCAAAGAGCCGTCACTATGATCTTTGGCAACGACAGCCTCTTTAATAGCATACATACAACACATGGAAGAACAATAACTGTTTCCGCAGTGGGCCGTGTCTCTTGAACCAACGCACTGCAACCATGCGATCTTTTTTGGTTCTTTTTTATCAGAGGATCGGACGAGATGCCCCATGGTCGGGCCTGTGGCACTCAAGATACGTTCAAATTCCAGACTGGTGAGCACATTTGGATGACTTTTGTAGTGATAGAACTCTTCATAAGGGGCAGGGTCATGTACGGAAGCACCGGACGTCAGAATGACCGAACCTATTTCAACTTCTCGTTCGATCTGTTCCTGATCATGGACCACAGCATTGGCTACACATGCCTCTACACACTGATAGCACTCACAGCAGTATCCGCAGTTCAAGCAGCGGTGCGCTTCACCCTTTCCCGAATCTTCGTCATAGCCGAGTTCCACTTCTTTGAAGTTACCCTCTCGTTCCTCAACAGCAAGCTCGGCCATTTTGGCTCTGGCTCGCTTTGGTTCATCTTCGGGAATCGGGCGGTAAACTATATCTTCTTTTGAGAGGGGCTCCCTTCCTTCCGCCATGTCCTGCCCGTCTATATAGCGTATAATGGACTCGGCCGCCTCTCTGCCAGCAGCAATGGCTTCTATGGCTGTCCGGGGACCAGTTTGTGCGTCGCCACCAGCAAAAACCCCCTCGCGTTCAGTTGAATAGGTAATAGGGTCTACTTCAACAGTTCCCCAACGTGAGAAACTCAAACCCTTCACATCTTGCAAAACAGAGAGGTCAGGTCTTTGGCCGATGGCCGGAATAAGTTGGTCGATCTCAATTTTATACTCGGTTCCGGGGATGGGGATTGGGCTGCGCCTGCCCGACGAATCAGGTTCACCGAGTTCCATACTAATGCACCGCAGCCCGGAAACTTTGCCATCCTTTGCGAGCACTTCTTGAGGGGCTGAAAGGTAAGTGATCCTGACCCCTTCTGTCTCCGCTGCCTGGATTTCTTCTTCCCATGCTGGCATCTCGGTGCGGGTGCGGCGGTATACAATGTTAACCTCATCAGCACCCAATCGAAGTGCGCAGCGGGACACGTCAATGGCTACATTTCCACCTCCGATAATGGCTATTTTTTTGCCTACAGGAGCCTTGCCAGTCAGGTTAATCTCTCTCAGGAAATCAACGCCTTCGTATACACCCTTGGCTTTCTCGCCCGGAATACCCAAGTCGATTCCTTTGTGGGCCCCGATACTCAAATAGACTGCCTTGTATCCTTCCTTGAAGAGATCATCAACGGTCAATTCCGGACCAAGAGGCGTGCTGGTCCTGATCTCGACCCCAAGGTTGGTGATTACTTCGATCTCTTTGTCTAAAACCTCTCTTGGAAGGCGGTGCTCGGGTATGCCTACCCTCAGCATGCCACCAGGTTCCGGCAGGGCCTCAAAAACGCAGGATAAGACACCTTTACGTGCTAAATGGTAAGCAGCTGAAAGCCCTGCAGGACCAGACCCGATAATGGCCACCTTTTCTCCCCTTTGGGATAAACATTCTATCTCTATGTCCCTGGGATCAAACTGGTCAGCCGCCAACCGCTTTAGGTTTCTTATTGCAACCGGTTCATCAACCTCGCACCGGCGGCAAGCATCTTCGCAGCCATGCGGACAAATTCTGCCTAATACGCCGGGAAGAGGTAATTCTTCCATAATAATCTTGAGGGCTTCTTTGTATTTTCCCTGGCCAACCATCTGAACATAGCCTTGGACATTCAGGCCTGCAGGGCAAGTTAAACGGCAAGGGGGCTTGCCCGCCTTCTGGATGGCAAACGCACCGGGTATGGCCTGAGCGTATTTTTTGTAGACAGCCTTTCGGGTAGAAAGGCCTACATCATATTCATTCTCCAAATCAACTGGACATACTTTGGCACATTCCCCGCAACTGGTGCATTTGTCAGGGTCAATGTACCGTGATCTCTGCACGACACGGGCGGAAAAATGCCCCACGTTTCCTTGAAGGTCAATGAGATCCGTATTTGTCAAAAGCTCGATGTTCAGATGCCGGCCGACCTCGACCAGTTTGGGGGAGATAATTCACATGGCACAATCATTGGTGGGGAATGTCTTGTCTAACTGGGACATGAGACCACCAATGGCAGAAAACTGTTCAAGCAGATACACATAATAGCCGGAGTCTGCGAGATCAAGGGCGGCTTGCATACCTGCGATCCCTCCACCCACGACCATGACTGATCCTGACAATTGATTGGTTTTTTTCTTGCTCATTACCTACACCTCTCTATAGCTTTGCTGCATCAAGGACCTGCGGGAGTTTATCCTCCCATCCAACGGTTGAAATCATAACCCCTGCCATTCCCATATCTTTCAGCTGACCAATGAGTTCTGCTGCCAATCGTATACACTGCTTTAATTTGTCCGGGGCTTTTTGAATGTCCCGGATTATTTCCTTGGGAATGGAGATGCTTTTGATATTCCGATCAATGTACCGGGCCATACCTGCCGATTTTAAAGGGAGAACTGTGGGAATCACCGCCCCTTTACTGGTGTCTACATGTTTCATGAATTGCTGAAACCGGTGCAGGTCAAAGACAGGTGTGGTAATCAGGAACTGGACACCGAGGTTTATCATTTTATTGAGGTTTTGCATCTCAATATCCAGTACCCCGCCCAGGGCGCCTGCATTAACGGTCGAACCGGTGCAGAAACTGGGTGCCCCACTCAGCTCCACACCCGCTATATCTTTCCCGTTTTGGAGTTTTTGAATGGTTTCGAGAAGTTCAATCAGATTCAAATCGTTTACAAGCCTTGCCTGGGGATGATCGCCATAGGTGATATCTTCCCCGGGAACGGCCATTATATTGGGTATACCGAGCGCCGCTGCGGCAAGTATATCGGCCTGGAGGGCCAGCCGGTTACGGTCTCGACAGGACACCTGAAATACGGTCTCGATGCCGTGACTCTGCAAAAAGGCGCAGCCGCCAAGAGAACTGGCTTTCATCACTGCATTGCCCATTTCAGGAACCATAACGGCATCTACTCGTCCTTTGATCTGCCTGGCATTTTTTAAAAAACGCGAGAAGTCAGCTCCTTTGGGCGGTTCAAATTCCCCTAAGACGACGAATTCACCTGATTTAATCTTGGCCTCTAACGACATAATGTGATCCTCCACGGTTAGTGGGATAATTTGTGAATGGCCTTGGAGATGGCCATTTCAAGATCAAATGATTTGATGTTGTTTAATATGACAAATGAGTACCCTCTGTCAATGAGGAACCTTCTGTGTGTACTAAGCCATAACAGGAAAAAGGATTCTAAAGGTAGTCCCTTTATCCACAGCGCTTTCCACGTCAATTGTGCCGTGATGGGCATCAACAATGCCTTTGACAATGGCAAGCCCTAATCCGGTCCCTATAACTTGACGGGTCTTAGGGTGTTTGACCCGGTAGAATTTATCAAAAATTTTAGGCAGTTCCTCAGGAGAAATCCCAACACCCGTGTCCTCGACCCGGATCTCCATATACTCTCCCTGACCCTGTGCAGTAACAGTCACCTTGCCCCCTTCGGGAGAATAATTAATGGCATTGCTGATAAGGTTGTTAAATATCTCCTCGATGTTTTTCGGGTCGGCCTGGACCGGCTTGAGATCCTTCAAAGAAAAGGATAGGGCTATGCCTTTTTCCTTGGCCTTTGAGTCCATCAGGGCAATGGTCTCTTCTATGACCTGACCGATATCAGTAGGCACACGGCGCTGGACATATTTGCCTGCCTCGATCTTTGCCACATCAAGCAGGTCGTTGATAAGTTCCAGGAGGGAATCTATCCTGTTTGACCCCCTGCTCACGAATTCATGTTGTTTTTCCCCAAGGGGACCACACAAGCCTTCTAAGAGCACATAGTTTTGCTGTTTGATCGCAGAAAGAGGACTGCGAAGCTCATGTGCCACCATATTGACAAAATCAGTCTTCATTTGATCAAGCTGCTTGAATGCTGTAATATCCTCGATAACGGTAACTGTCCCCACGATGCTGTTGTCCGGGCCAAGGGCTGGCGCTGAAATAGCCCTGAGCACATTTGCCCCTGCATTGATTTCCTGTGAAATTGACTCGTTTTCCGACGATTCTCCGCCCTGAATTTGCTTGAGAGTATTTATCAGGGATTCATCCTTTATGATCGTGGAAATAGGGGCCGGGTTTTCCACTTCTTCGGATATTTCCATTAATCGCATGAGTGCCGGGTTGTGAAGAACCACCTCGAGATTGCGGTTGGTCACCATAACGCCGTTTCCCATATAGTTGATGATGGTTTTAAGACGGCTTTTTTCAAGATTGAGATCGTAAAGATTTCGGATATTTTCCTGTTCAAACTGCCGGGCTTTTTGCTCGAGATTTCTCTTTTCAGCGGCCCTGGTAATGATCAGGAGAAACTGGTCAATCTGAAAAGGCTTGGTAATAAAATCATAGGCGCCTTTTTTCATGCACTCAACGGCCGTATCAACGGTTCCATGTCCCGTGATGATGATAACCGGAATATCAGGGTATTTTTCACCGGTTATTTCAAGGACTTCTTCGCCGCTCATGACCGGCATTTTAAGGTCAAGGAGGATTATGTCCAATGGTTCTTTGGCCAGGATATCAAGGGCTGCCTGGCCGTTTTCCGCAGTGATCACGTCATAGCCCTTGCCCCTTAATACGCGGTAGCATCCGTCTCTGATGACTTTTTCGTCATCCACAACCAGAATCTTGATTTTTTCATTCATGCTTCATCCAATCCTATGAAAACAGGTTCTTCATCAGGTTGTTCCACAAATCCGAGAGGAAGTTCAATAATAAAACGCGTTCCTCCTTCAGGAGGAGAATCGACCAGGATATTGCCACCATGGAGGTTTATAATTTTTTGCGAGATACTAAGACCAAGGCCTGTGCCTTTGCCTACAGGTTTGGTAGTAAAAAACATGTCGAAAATCTTATCACTTAGTTCTTTCGGTATTCCGGGGCCGGAATCAGAAACTGTAGTAATAAATAAATTTGTACTACTATCATATTTTGCTGAAATATTCAGCTTTCCTTTTCCCTTCATTGCATCGGCTGCATTAATGAAAAGGTTGGTAAAAACCTGTTGAAGCTGTCCCAGATCGCCAGTCATTTCCGGCATGTCTGATTGGATAATCTTTTTGACCTCGATATTTTGAAACAGGGCCTGATTGATCAATAAATTCAAGGTTTTGGTGATTATTTGTTCTATGCTGAACGAGGATGCCTTTCCAACGGTCTGGCGGCTAAATTCCAGTAATTCAGACACAATCTTTTTGCAACGCAGTGTTTGGTCGATTATTTCTTCAATGTCTTTAAAGTGTTGACTATTATCTATAAAGCTTTCCTTGAGCAATTCGGCGTACATCATGATGCCTGACAGCGGATTATTAATTTCGTGGGCAACACCCGCAGCCATTTTACCCACAGAAGCAATTTTTTCCGACTGAACCAACTGAAAATGGGCATCTTCAAGGTCTTTTCTCATCTTGAGAATCTCTCTCATATCTGTAAATACGCCCACGCTGCCTATTTCCTTTCCCTCAATCCTGATGATGGAGGCAGACAGGGTAACCGGTATATCTTCATCGTCTTTGGTTGTAATGGACATGCTGGTAGGATTCAATTTGCCCACAGGTCCGTGCTCATCGCTACGCATTTTCATCATGTTTTCTCTGGCCACATCTATGTTGTAAAAGCTGGCCAGGTGCCCTCTCTCCATGATTTCCCGGGCGGAATATCCGGTTAACCGCTCCATGCCCTCATTGAATATGAGTACGTTTCCCTTGGTATCCACTACTACGATCCCGTCAACGGTGCTCTGGATTACATTTTGAAAAAAAGTATTGGATTTCTCAACCTCCTGCTCCAATTTTATTCTGGCTGTCACATCTCTGGATGCCTCCACTATCTGAACAATATCACCTCGTTCATTGTAGATAGGTGCAACAGTAATTACATCAACGCGTTTCCCCCCTTTTTCTTCCCGGAATTCTCTAAAAGTACTGATAATCTTCTTCTCTTTTATCTCTTCCAAATATAACAAGTAGCATGGATATCCGGTTTCCCCGCATGACTTTTCCAGTCCATACCTCACCTCATAGCAATGCTTGCCCAGAACACCCTCATTGTTGAGATTGAATTCATTAAGAAAGGTCCGGTTAACCCTCTCAATGGTCATATCCATATTGACTACCATAATCCTGTAAGGAAGAGAATCCAGTATAATTTGAGTATACTTTCTTTCTTTTTCCTCATGTTCCTGACGTTTTTTTTCTATCTCGGTTTTTTCGATCTCCATCTGGATTAAATCCCACAGGAATCTTGCTCCTCTGTAGTCAACTATGGAGATGCCCGCAGGTTTTGTCCGAAGAATAGATTTTCTGGCTTTTGATGATCCAGTCAGTTCAATAAGGAGATTCAATTCTTTCAGGCTGTAAAGGTCCTGGAAATTGCTGGTTGTGAAGAGGTTATGCTTTTTTGCATAAATCAGGCCTGGCGCAAGGGGGTTTACATCCGCTACGCCCAGAATTTTCATTTTAAGCCTTGACAGACGTTCCTTATCCAGGATTTGCAGAAGGTCATGACAGGCTTTTCCGCCACCCACAAAGGCCACATTAAGCGGTATGTCGGCCAGCTCGCCGCGAACAATTTTTAGCGGTTCGTCAGGTTTGTTTTTTTCTGCTGATTTTAGGGCCTCTCCAGTCAAATGGTTCTCCTAATAATTTTGTATAGCCGCAAAAATTTCGACCTGTGCGGTTAGACGTAACTCGTTCAAATTTTTTATTTTGTAGTGTGGGTTAAGCGGTCTTAATCCAATGGGTTTCGTTTATTACACATAGCTGGCATATTATGGGAAGTAAGCAAAATAAGGTTGAAAAAGCGAAACCCACATTATTTTTGCCACTCAACCCATCCTACAAAGAACTTAGGCTCAGCTATTAGGCTTTTTTCTTAAGCCTGTCGACTACCTTGTTTTCCATATGCTTAACTATCAATTTTAAAGCAACACTTGCTCTTATGGGACCTGAATTGTTCCATCCTTTTTGAAGCGCCTCCTCTTTTTTTTCTCTAAATTGCTCAACGCTGTCAGCCATGTCTTGCCAGGCAAACAATTTCTGGAGCACATGACGTTCAGGTGCTGTCAGGTCTTTTTGCGTGTCAAATGCCCTACCACCACTCGTCGTAATAATCATAGTTTAACCGATAAGAATGGAACGTTCTTTTATTTGCAGGTGCTGATGAACTGCAGCAGAAAGTTCTTTTCAAGTAATTACGTTGTTACTATTATGGCCAATTTGGGCTGGAATTCAAGAAAAAAGCCCGAAGGGTCATTGTTGCATGATCCCCCGGGCTTGAATACGGCTGTCAAGCGTGAATCCTGTTACACCTTTGGCCTGGGAAGCATACCTGCCAATTCCGCAATCTCAGGCACACGGTGTTCCCATTCGATGGCCATGAGGTGAACCCCGGCTATTCCTTCCATCTCTTTAAATTCCTCAATCTGTTCTATGGCAAATTTAATACCTGCTCCGGCCACTTTGCCTTTACCTGCGCCTTGTAACCGTTTGATAATGGAGTCCGGCACATCCATACCAGGCACCTGCTTTGCCATGTACCGTGCCATACCTACGCTTTTCATGGGGGTGACGCCTGCCAGTATATAGCATTTCTCGTGAAGCCCCATATCAACAACCTTTTTCATGAATTCCCTGAATCTATCCATATTATAGATGCATTGGGTCTGGATAAAGTCGGCCCCGGCTGCGATCTTTTTTGCAAGACGATGCACACGGAACTCAAAGGGTTCGGCAAATGGGTTGGATGCCGCGCCAATAAAGAGCTCAGGCGGCACATCGATATCCTGGCCATTCAGGAAAGTGCCCTCGTCCCTCATGGTTTTGACCGCATGGATCAACTGCATGGAGTCAATATCAAAGACGTTCTTTGCCCCGGGATGGTTGCCGAATCTCTGATGGTCACCTGAGAGACAGAGGATATTCCTGATTCCATGGGCATAAATACCGAGAATGTCACTCTGTATTGCCAGGCGGTTACGATCGCGACATACCATCTGGAAATTGGGTTCCAGCCCTTCTTGTAAGACAACAAGTGAGGCTGCCCAGCTGGACATCCGCACGACCGCCGTCTGGTTGTCTGTGATATTCACCGCATCCACACAACCTTTTAAATGGTGGATTTTTTCTTTAAGACGTTCCACATTTGCACCCTGGGGGGGCCCACACTCCCCGGTAAAGGCAAAGTGACCAGCATTCAGGACTTTTTCGAGGTTACTTCCCGATTTCAGATCGCTCATTGTACCAGCTCCTCCCTCACGCTCTTCCTGGGCCCACCATCCCTTGAAGTTGTCCAATCCTTTGCAGGCATAAACTCCAGGAGATCATCCAGACGACCCTGTTCCATTTTCTTTCTGACAATCATATCCCAGATACAGTCCACATCTTTGGATATCTCGCATTTGCCTCCTGCCGAGCCACCGCAGGGCCCGTTCAGCAGACTCTTTGAGCAGCGGGCAATCGGGCACATCCCTTCAAAATAGTGTATCACGCATGTTCCACAGCCAGCACATCTCTCTTCCCAGATCCCGTGTTGAACAGCGCCCCCAAAAAAGGTCGTGTTCAAGGCCGGAAAAAAACGGCACCCAGGATAACGTTCCGATAAGAACTGGGGACCTACCCCACAGGCCATGGATATGACTGCCTCATAATCTTCAACCTGGTCCTTGATTTGTTCAATGTATTCAGGGTCACACTGCCTTTCCAGGATTTTTTCATCCACCTCTAAGGGGTGCCCCTCTTTTTTTCGGGCGATCTTCAGAATAGAGGCGAGAATGCCCACTTCTTTGCTCCCACCAACATTACAGACAGTAACACAGCCTTTACATCCGATGATCAGGATATTTTTCAAATCCTTAATCATATCCAGTATTTCGTTCAGTGATTTGCGATCAGCAACTATCATGTCTAACCTCTTTATGCGGCTTTTTTCATATTTACCGGGCTGGGGCCTAATTCTTTAATCCTTTGAACCATTTCCCTTGCAATTTCGGCAAATCGCGGGCCTTCGCCGGCAGACAGATTGAACATCTCAACCCGCTCGGGCTCAAGACCTATCTCTTCAAGGGTTTTTTTGACATACAGAACCTTTCTTTTTGCCTTAAGGTTGCCATCTATAAAGTGACATTCCCCTTCAAGACAACCTGCCACGTAAACGCCGTCAGCGCCGTCCTCAATTGCCTTCAAAAGGTGCAGGATATCCACCCGCCCGGTACAGGGTACTTGAATGATTTTAACATTACTCGGATAAGAGAGTCTCATGGAACCTGCCAGGTCCGCAGCCGAATAGGCTCAGTACTGGCAGCAAAAAGCGAGAATCTGTGGTTCAAAGTTCTTTGCCATGTTTCCTCCTCACGCTTTTATCTATTGTTGAGTTGTATGAAAGTTATCTCTTTACAACTCAATCACCCAACTCATTGACTGCTTTACCCTTCGGCCACTCAAACAGCTTGAAAAAGGGCGTCTGTCTTGGCGATAATCTGTTCATCAGTGAAGTGCTTCAGGCTAATCGCCTTACCCGGACATTCAGCCACGCAAGCGCCGCATCCCCTACATTCTGCCGGGTCTATCACTGCATGTCCTTCGTCACCTATTCGCGGAGCGTGATATGGACAGGTTCTGACACAGGTCACGCAGACAGCGCACTTATCCGGGTTTACTACTGCCACAACTCCGCCAACAAGGATACCTTCCTTGGATAAGATGGTCATGGCTCTGGCCACAGCGGCCTTGGCCTGGGCTATGCTTTCATCCAGTGGTTTTGGATAATGGGCAAGGCCGGCCATAAAAATGCCGTCAGAAGCAA
>JAKLQB010000564.1 GCA_022013615.1 Desulfobacterales bacterium
ATTGAGGCCGGAGATAATGGCCTGCCTCGGCGTATTGGCAATAGAAACCTCTACATCCCCCACCTGCTGGCAAAGACTTTCAACTTCCCCAATCGGCAGCCCAAAAACAACCGCCATTCCGCCATCTATTTTTAGGCCTTCTTCAAGAAGAATTTCGCCGGCTCGTTTCACAAGATAAAAGCCAGTGGCAAAATCAAAACATCCAGCCGCGTAAGCGGCAGCATAAAATCCGGAGCTGTAGCCTGAGACTACGTCAGGGAGGACATTATCAGCCCCTAACACATCGGTTAAGACGCAGCTGACCGTGTAAATTGCCAGTTGAGCATTCAGATCTTGATTTAGTTCTTCCGCAGGCCCTTCGAAACACAACCGTTTTATGGAAAACCCCAAAAGATTGTCAGCCTGGTCAAATTTATATCGAGCCTCCGGGTAAATTTGATATAAGTCTAAACCCATACCCACTTGCTGGGATCCCTGCCCGGGATAAAGAAAAACAAGATTATTTCTCATTATTTCAATTTTTCTGATACTTCTTTTACTTTTCCTTCAACAATTGATTTGAATTCTTCGGCTTTCTCTCCTGTTGCTTTTATTGCTTTTTCATAAGTATCTTTCGCTTTAGAAAGCAACCCATCAGAACCCCGGCTCATTTCTGCTTGAGCTTTATATGCATCACCTAATACAACGAAATACTCGGCATTGGCAGGCGAGAAATAAAGTGCTTTTTTAATAGCCCTTTCCGCTTTATACGGTCTGTTGTTTATTAGAAGACTCCTGGCAACAATATAATACGGTTCGGGTCGAGTTTCATCCATTTTATGGAGCACCTGACCCTTTTGGTAAGGTTGATGGATAAGTGTTTTGTATGATTTATCACCTTTTGCTTTCAGTATGGCACATTTTTCAATTTGAGCCTTAGCCAATAGGATATTCAATTTGAAATTACCGGGTTCTGCGCTGGCTGGCTCCGATAATAGTCGAATCACCTCATCATACATCTTATCTTTAAACAGAGATTCTCCCTGGGCATACTGATCTGGTTGGGGAGAGGAATGGGCATATGTGACTAAGCAAACTGAACTAAGATGCAAACAAAAAAATAGCCAAAGAATTTTTCTCATGATTGTTCTCCCTTGTTAAATGTTTAAAAACGTTCATCATCTTTTTCAGGGAAATTGAATGTAAAAACACCTGCAGGCAACGGTTCATTAATAGAAATAAACTCCAACCGTATATCAGACCAATCCCCCGCTTTTTCCTTAAAACAGATTCGTTGAGGAAGCCAGTTTTCACGGCCCACCGTTACTTCAATCGAGTCAATATGCTTTGCAATAGTCTTATGCTTCGGTATCAATTCCAGGTGATAGCCATCCGTAGGAGTCTCACCCACAAGTCTGATTAAATATCGCTTGCGCAGCTCTTCAACAGACTGCCCTATGCCAAAATATTCCCTTAGAATATTATTCCCGATGTATGTCTCTTTTACCTTTGACAAATCAGGATAGTAGAGAACCAGCATATTATTTTTTAAAAGGACGATCAGCGGAGAAGGCACGGTAATCTTCAGAAGCATTTTTCCCGTGTAATCAAAATAGATGAAACCTTCCGAGTGCAATGGTTCCCGGAGCAAATGGGTCTTCTTGGTTTGAACCATTCTTGCGGTAAAGGTTTTCAGGCTTTTTTCCTTCCCCTGAATATTCTTTATGATCCAGTCAAGTTTCGATGTGGAGAGTGGCTCCTTTTCAGATGAAAACACAGGGTAGGCATATGAGTAAAGGCTCAGCCCCACAAATATGAGAACTGCATATTTTTTCAGTAAAAAAATATTCATGACGGTGTATTAAGAGTTTTTTTCCAGGCTTGGCGGAAACCGTAATTCTGGATCCCATAAAAAAGACCGCTCCTGGTAAATGGAAAAAGCCTTTTCACGATTGACCGGTACCCGTATAATTTTTTGTAGGCCCAGTTGAAACCGTCTTGCAATTGTTTAGGGCTCATTTTTTTTGGTCTGAACACAACATGATTCATATCATACTTTTCCCAGTCCGTGTGGAGTATCCTGTTCTGTTGTGACAATACCTTCTGGATACGGGTTCCAGGAAAAGGTGTCAGGACAGAAAACAGGGCCGCCTCAATATGTGTTTTTTCTATGAACCGCAATATGTCCGAAAATACGGACTGATCGTCATGGTCCGTACCAAAAATGAATGAGCCCTGAATGCCGATACCGTGATTATGAAGTATTTTTATGGCTTCTTTATATTCCTCCACACGATTGACAGATTTCCCCATGGCCCTTAGAGCTTCCTGGGAAAGTGATTCAAATCCTATGAAAAGCCCCTTGCATCCGCTCCTTTGAGCCAGGTCCAACAACTCCCCGTCCTTGACAATACTGAGAGATGCCTGGCTGAACCATTTCACATTCAAAGGCACAAGTGCCCTAAAAAGTTCTTTCGCATAAGCGTGTTTCCCAACAATATTGTCATCAACGAAAAAAACAAACCCTCCCCCCATATGCTCCACTTCGCGGACCACTTCCCCCACAGGTCTTACACGGTAAGTCCTGCCATAAAAGGAAGTCACCGAACAAAACTCACAGTCAAAGGGGCAACCGCGCGTGGTCTGAATGGTATTGATAAAAAAATATGCCTTTTTGTTCAAAAGTTCTCTTTTTGGGAACCGGAGACCGTCAAGACTGCAAAAATCCAGGGCACTGTAAATGGGTTTGAGTTTGCCCCGCTTAAAGTCGGACAATACCTGTGGCCAGATTCCTTCAGCCTCGCCTATGACCACTGCGTCAGCATGGGTCTTGGCCTCATCCTTCATCATGGTTGGATGAATACCGCCCAACACCACCTGCACTCCATTTGACCTGAAATTATCGGCGATTTCATAGGCCCTCCCGGCCAGAGGCGTCATGACGGAAATGGCGACCAGGTCCGGCAGGTCGGAAAAGTCAAGGGGTTTCACATTTTCATCTACAATGGATATGTCCCAGTCGTCACCGGTCAAAGCGGCCAGGGTTGTCAGTGCGAGATAGGGAAAACGAAAGTAGATCTGGCCCCACAGGCTATGCTCAGGCCATTTGGGTGCTATGATAAAGAGCTTCATGAAGTCATCCCTCCGGCGACAGGATCAGGGCAATACCACTGCTCAGGATAGCGGCGAATATACTCTTCGAATACCCGGGCTGTCTTGTCCAGGTTTTTTTGAATGACATCATCCCTTTTGCCTTCCAGAAGGAGGGGTATGGATTTCTCCAGCACGCCGAAATACCTGCCATCCGGTTGCCTTAAAACAAATGCGGGAATGAGCGCCGCGCCTGATTTCATGGCCATGACAACCGGTCCCACCGGAAAGCTCACCTCCCTGCCGAAAAGAGTGACAGGCCGTCCCCTGCCGAAGAAATCCTTGTCACCATTCATGGCCACAATCCCATTTTCGCGAAGGTGGTGTAATATTTCGATACCTGAAAACGGTGACTGGTCCACTTCAATCACCCTAATATCTTTGCCTTCCCTGAGTCGATTGACAAGTGCATTAGTGGCTGGAGCATTGTGTACCATAGCAACCATAGTCAGCGGGTAATTTGCCAACCTCATCATTGTCCCACCTAATTCCCAGTTACCCACATGGGCGGACAGTAGAATAGCGCCCTGCCCTTTATCTAAAGCGTCTTGGAGAATCTCCTCACCCATGAACCCTGCAAAAAATCTTTTAGCTTTGTGAGGTGGGAGCTGGGGCATTAAAAAAAAGTCTACCAAATACTGCCCATAGTTAACAAAAATCTGGCGGACTATCTTTTTTATTGCGTGGTCATCAATAGGCCTTTTCAAGGCGAGAGAGAGATTAAACGCCAGACCCTTTCGATCCCTTTGAGAAAACACATAAACCAGTAAGGCCACAACTTTTCCCAACCAGTGGCAAAGCCTAATAGGCAGGTATTGGACCGATAAGAAAATGGTGTA
>JAKLQB010000565.1 GCA_022013615.1 Desulfobacterales bacterium
TTGATTAACTGTTGTGTTCCTTTAGCCAGAGCAACAACTCGGAAAGGCTTGCCGTGGCCAGGGCTATATGGGTATCCGCTCCACCATAGTAGATCTGCACGATGTCCCCATTATTTAGCCAGCCGCACGGAAACACGACCTTATCCACATCTCCGAAGACCTCGTATCCCTCTTCAGGCTGAAAAACCCATTGGTCGGATCTGGCGATTACCCGGCAAGGATCTTCCAAATCTAAAAGCGCCAGTCCAAGACGATAAATGGCTCCGCTTGCTGTCCCCTTGACTCCGTGGTAGAGAAGCAGCCAGCCCTCATCGGTCTGAAGCGGCGGTGGTGAGATACCAACCTTGTTCGCATCCCACCAGCCACCTTTTCGGGCTGGGATGAGTATCCGATGGTCGCCCCAGTGTTTAAGGTCGGGCGAATAGGAGATCCAGATGTGAGCTCCAGTAGCATGAAAGGTGGAAACCGGGCGGTGAAGCATGGCCCAGCGCCCCTTGATACGGACCGGAAACAGGGCTGCGTCCTTATCTTCCGGAGGCATGATTGGGCCAAGACGTTCAAAATCTTCGAAATCAACGGTCGTAGCGAGAGAGACAAGAGGCCCGGCCTTGGAATAGGCCGTATATGCGATGGCCCACAGCTTTAGCTCTTCAAGGAAAGTGATCCTGGGATCCTCTATTCCCCAGATCTCCTCCGGGTGTGTCTCAGGACTGGGCATCAGGGTTGGCCGGTCATGGATGCGCCAGTTGCCAATACCGTCTATACTTCGAGCGGCTGTCAGGTGGGATATCCCGCGTCTGTCCTCGACGCGCATCAAAAGCAGTGTCTCACCTCCAAAGCTTGTCGCACCTGCATTGAATACCGAATTGGCCGGATAGGGAAGATCCTTAACGGTAATAATAGGATTGTTTTTATGGCGTTGAAAAAGCTCTTTGAACTTTTGATTTTTCATTTTGTCAAAACTCCATGTCCAGAACAACAGGGCTGCCCGTTCGTTTGGCTTCGCGGGCCAAAGCGTATGCCCTGTTGTATAATTTGCATACTACATCCCAGGAGACAACATCATCAAGGTATTGTTTCAGGTTTTCGCCCAGGTCCAGGCGAAGTTTTTCATCGAAAGCCAGCCTTATCACCTTCTATTTACGCATATCCCTGGTGGTAAATAATAAGCCTCCTTCTCTCTCCAGGGTCTGGGCGGTCAATCCCTCCATGGATGCAGTAGTGATATAGGGCGTGTTAAGGGCTATGATCCGGGCAAGGGTTCCTGACTAGGTTTCATCAGTAGACGGCAACACAATAAAGTCACACACGGCCATCATCTTGTAATAGATATCTCCACTCGGCACAAATTCATGATAGCGCGCAATACCCTTCTGCTCCAGCTTGAGAACCTTGTCCTCCCACTCTTCATAGCCATAGCCAAGATGTCCATTTCAGGAGCTTCGGACGCGACAGCTGCAAGCAGATCAGAGGTGAAAGTTGCTATGCCGCATTGACGTGGCAGGTAGTTGCCTATAAATTGAAAATGGTTTTACGCTTAATAATCCACCTTGATTCATAGCTGCTTACCTAACCAAGCATCAAACACGGGTTCCTCCGAGTTTATAATCCTTTTCTTTTTTCTGTGGCTTCCTGTCTTTTTTTACACTTGATGCACAACGCGGCCATAGGACGGGCCTTTAGTCTCTCCTCAGAGATCTCCCTGCCACATTGTTCACAGATACCAAAATTCCCCTCGTCAAGCCTTTCTAAGGCCCGTCTGATTTTCCTCATCAATCTGCTTTCCCTCTCTTTAAGATGAAGGGAAAAATCTGTGTCATATTCCATAGACGCCTGGTCTAAGAAATCAGGAGACTCATCTTTGGGCCCAGAAAAGCCGCTTATGGTTTTAGTTGTCTCAGCAATGAGCCCATCCAGCTTTTGAATGAGGAGATCTTCAAAATATTTTCTTTTCTCTTGGGTCAGCATAAATGTATAAAGAGATATAAGGTTAACTCTTAACACGTTTTTCAGTACATGTCTTCCGGAGGCATGGCAGGAACCGAAGCCTTGTTCTTTTGCGGTTTCTCAGCAACCATTGCCTCAGTGGTCATAAGCAGTCCGGCCACAGATGCCGCATTTTGAAGGGCAAACCGGGTCACCTTGGTGGGATCGACAATACCGGCCAGTATAAGATCTTCATATTTTCCTGTTTCCGCATTAAA
>JAKLQB010000566.1 GCA_022013615.1 Desulfobacterales bacterium
CCGACTCAAAGCCCTCTATGGGAAGAGATTTTCTATTGACAGTATCGTGCAAATTAATTAAATTAAGCTATAGATTTTCCTAAATTTCATTAGTTTTGGGATCTTTTTCAGATATGCCAACAGTTTTAACAATCGGATCTTACAGATTTCACTTTTATTCAGATGAAGGAAAAGAACCAGCTCACATTCATGTCGCAACTACGGATGGCGAATGTAAATTCTGGCTCGACCCTATTAGGTTGGCTCGCAATAAAGGAATTTCCCCAATAAGAGTAAGAAGTATAGAAAAGCTGGTTTTTGACAATCTGACATTTTTAAAGGAAAAATATTATGAATTCCATAGCCCTTGAAAAAGAAACCATTGAACTGGTCGCTATCAGAGCTTGGGCAGAAAAAAGGACCATTTATATAGAACTTACGGATGGCCGAATTATTGGTTTCCCAGCTGATCGCTTCAAAATTCTTTCAAAAGCAACCGAAAAACAGTTAAAAGAAGTCTCTTTGCGGTTAAACGGGTTTGCATTACGTTGGGAATCTCTTGATGAAGATATTACGGTTCCCGGAATTGTTGCAGGCAACTTCCAGTTACCTCTTTTAAAAGCATCTTAATGTTGAATAGATATGCCGCATAAATGACATTGGTCTGGATAACCAAATTGTTGTAAATTATTTAAACAATGGAATCTTTTCTCTGCGTTCTCCGCGTTCTCTGCGTGAGATACACATTAGTATCAAAAAAGATTTTCAATGATCTCTCCTTTCTCCAAATGTTTTTCCATCCTTGCCATACCTAAGATTTCTTCGTCACTGTATTTACGAAGGTCTCTTACTGTATCATGTGATATACCAGCAAGATCAACCAGCTCGTGATTGATTGGTCCTTCTAAATTAGGAAATTCTTTGTTCATCTGTCGTTCAATTTTCTCAATGACTTGGTTGACCCTCCTGGCCATTGGTGAGGACCTCCGTATCGGCCTGAAAGTGACTTCAACCTCCGAGGTTTTATCCAGCCGCTCCAGGATATGCTCAGGTATAGCCAGGCTTCTACCTTCAATTTGTGTTGTGTACTTTAAGCTTTCCATTGGTATCTTCCTCCTAATGTTTATTCAATATTCCAACTAAACCCAGAATATCTTCACTTACTTCAAGCTCAGGAAAGTTATCCTTAAAATATTGACGGGCTTTTTGCCGATAAAACTGGGTCAATTCTTTTGATTTTTCAGCTTTCTTTTCACTTACAACTACCACAGCTTCATGGACTTCCCCAATATTGACCTGCCCTAAAGGAATAAAAACCCCATCTTGATATCTTACATTTATGACCTGCATTTGATCCCTCCATCCCTGCCTATTTCTTTTTTGTATTTAACAACAAAACCTTTCCTCTGTGTTCTCTGCGCCTCTGCGTGAGATACAATCGTCAATCGCCCTGCCCTATGCTCTTTGCCCCATGCTCTCTGCCCTCTGTCCGGAGTTTATTCCGGTATTCCCGGAAACTTCCGTCCTCCGCCCTCTGACTTCCGTCCTCCGCCCTCCGTCCTCTGGGTTCATGAGGTATTAAGAATAAGCCCACTGCGGAATTTCTAGATAATGATCAGGTACTTCATGTTTCCTCTGAATAGCAAAGAAATGATTTTCAATTTCTTTTAAGACACCGGCATCATAATAGACCATTCCGCAGTTTTGGCAGATTTCCACAGGTGTGTTTGGGACCAACAGGTAATTCCCCTTAAAGGAATATAAATAATCTGTTCTTCGTTGTTCGCATTCTGTACTTCCGCAAAAATTACATTTCTTCTTTTCCATACTTTTTTCCCCTTGCCCAAAGATCGATAAATTTTGGTGGTTTGGGCACATATACAGTAATAAGGGACAATTTCTGTCCCTTCCATCCACAACCAAGTTCCTTATCACTGGAAATTTCTGTTACAGAGACATAATCTTTATCTGAGTACTTCTTTACGATTCATCACCATCAACACAATAATGCACTTTCGTAGCTACGTCCCTCATTCCTCATTTTCTCCTCTGTCTTCTTTACCTATTCAACCGGGGCCGGAGGGCTATTTAACCGGGGTTCAATAATTTACCCAAAATGGCTTTGGGCGGTTTTAGGTAAAGGGGGGAGATGGGGGATTTATTGCATGACTTGCCTGGTGTATACAAATGGGGTAGATTATATGGAACCGCATTAACCCATCACCGCATTTTCCGAAATGGTGCAACATCTTCTTACAAAATCTTCTATTCGCCCACTAAATGAACAAATTCTTCCCATTTCATCGTGCAAGTGATTTGGAAAATGAGCCAACCGGTGACCTTTATAGTCAATTCGATGGTGGGGAAGAGAATCAACTCGAATGATACTGTTTTTGGCTTTGTCAAAAAGAATATAGACGTAGGCTTTCAAAACAAGCTTATATTCAGCAAATTCGTATTCCTCATAGATATGTATAGAGTGCCCGCTTCCACCAATCTCCACGAGAAGCTTAAAATAGCCTGAGGTTAACGCAAATTCTACAAGGCTCGGATAGCGAATGTGAAATTCGTCCGGAGGCACTAACTTATCGCTCACAAGCTCATAGATCAACCAGCAACGCTCAATGATTAGTCCCTGCTGGTGTGAATTATAGAGCACCCGCAGTAATCTCCTCAATCGAAAATTTTGACTGCATCATACGGAAATAGCTTCTGTAACACATTGCCCACGAAATAAAATCAGGAGTATCTTCTGTAGGTGTCCCAGCAATTAATTTGTAGAATATCTCAGAGCGCAGCTTGTATTTTTTCTCATATTGTTGAAGTTCTTCTGATAACTTAGAAATGGCCTGGTCCTCTGATAGCTCAAGTTTACTGATTTTCTCAACAAACTCCTCCTTAGACATCTTCATATGCATCACCCCCCTTTCGCTCCCTTTTTAATCCAAATACTACATGATCATTGACAAAAAGGAAAGCCTTCGTCTCATAAGGCCCGAACCTGACCCTTATCTTCCCTTCCACCAAAGGGAAATCCCCCCGGAAAAGCGCTTTCGCCTGTCGAAGATGCCGCCGCGCGGTGCCTCCCAGCCTCCTGGCCAATTTTACCCAAAACGGCTTTGAGCCCAAATGGGTAAAGGTAAACCTCTGTGATCTCCGTGAGCTCTGTGAGAGACTATTTCTTTACCTTAGCGCCTTTGCGTGAGACATTTAAGGTTTGCTTAACCATGTCTTCATCCGGATAGAAGTTCCTCTGTCCGGAGTTTATTCCGGTATTCCCGGAAACTTCTGATCTCTCCCCTCTGCCCTTCGCCTTATTGCCCCTGCGCCTCTGTGTGAGATACAATAGTCAATAGTCAATCGAAAATAGTCAATCCCTCCCTGCCCTTTTGATTTATTACCCAATATCTGGCTTCTTTTTAGGAAAACGCAATTACAGGCACTGAAATAATCTCCTGAGGAACTAACGTTTCTTCTTTTCGCATCATTTCTCCTATTTTTTCAGCCCATTTCCCTGGGATATACTGTTCCCCACATTGGCGACATTGGCTCAAAGGAATACCTTTAAAAATTATCAGGTTACCGTCTTTTTTTGTCATTCTAACAGAGCCAACTGTTTGAATAACCTCACCCCCACACTCAAAGCACCTCATTTAACTATCCTCTGCGGTGACATACAATCATCAATCGTCAATCGCTCCCCGCCCTGTAGACTGCCAGGATATCGATTGACATCATCAAAAGAGCTAGGTTATAATTTTGTTAAACAAAATGGACTATCTTCTAACATGGAATTGTAATCACTTGGCCAACGCGAATAAAAAAAGGCATATAGAGGCCATAAATCATAAATTAAAACTGTTTGTCCCTGAAATAATAACGCCTTTACAACTTTTCAAAGAAACAGGTGATGAAAATGAAAGATGATTTGGTTATTAAAGAAATACGCAAAACCAGAGAGTTATTTTGCCAAGAATTTAGATTTGATGTCAAAAAAATTGCTAAAGCATTGAAAGAAAGGGAACAAATGCATCCTGAAGGTATTCGGACCCCTCGAGAATTTCCTATAAAAAGGATCGCTGTTTAGCCTTGATTCTTCTACTCCCTATCACTTGCTTTATATGTTCTTTAACTCACAATTACTACACTATCTGTAAAACAAGCAGTTATGATCAGATTGGCAATATAATATCTTGTAAATACAACACCTTTTCGGAACTAAAAGGGGTTTTCTTAAAACAAATAATTTTTTCCTCAGCGATCTCTGCGCCTCTGCGGTGAGATATAATAGTCAATAGTCAATCGAAAATAGTCAATCGCTCCCCGCCCTCTCTACCGCATGAAGTTTGAGCTGATAATTTCCTTTTTCAACCTGCTCTTTTATCCATTGTATATCCATTGATTTATTCTAACATGGAAGACTTGGTCCTTCGGGCCAAAATTTTTGCTACTTATTCCTGCGTATTTAATCCGATCCCGTAACAAACACCTTCCTGCGCCTACAGATTACCCTAAGTTTTTTATTTCTTTAAAGCCAACAAAATCTTTCCTCTGTGTTCTTTGCCTGCCCCGTTAAATGCCTCTTTCCGTCTATTTAACTGGGGCGCCTCTGCGGTGATATACAATAGTCAATAGTCCCCGATGAATCGGGATTTCCGCTACGCTCCAACAATCGTAAATAGTCAATCGCTAAAAGCCCTATGCTCTATGCTCCTTGCCCTATGCCCTACGCCCCATGCCCTATGCTCTTTGCCACTTACTCAAACTGATTAAACGTCCGAAAACCTTCGCTCTGGCACAACTGGTCCCTCTCCGCCTCCTTCAAATCTTCCCGCACCATCATCTTTACCAGATCATCAAATGATACAGTTGGTTCCCATCCTAACTTTGAACGGGCCTTTGACGGATCACCGAGGAGGTAGTCCACTTCAGTGGGTCTGAAATAGCCGGGGTCTATGAGGACGACTTCGTCGCCTGTTTTAGGCCGAAGCCCAGAATTAGATCCCCTTGGATCCTTGTCAATTCCGGCCACTATCCCGACTTCATCAACACCGGAGCCGCGCCATTCCAGCTCAATCCCTGCCTCTAAAAATGCCTTTTCCACGAACTCTCTTACGGAATGGGCCTCACCGGTGGCAATGACAAAATCATCTGGATCATCTTGCTGCAAAATCAGCCACATACCTTTCACAAAATCTCCGGCATAGCCCCAATCCCTTTTGGAATCCAGGTTGCCAAGATAAAGCTTGCCCTGCAGCCCCAACTTAATGCGTGCCACAGCCCGTGTGATCTTACGGGTGACAAAAGTCTCACCTCTTACTGGAGACTCGTGGTTGAAAAGAATCCCGTTGCACGCGAACATGCTGTATGCCTCACGATAATTTACCGTGATCCAGTATGCATAGAGTTTGGCTACCGCGTATGGGCTTCGCGGATAAAACGGCGTTGTCTCGCTCTGTGGAATCTCCTGTACTTTTCCATAAAGCTCGCTTGTTGAGGCTTGATAAAACCTGGCCTTATCCTCAAGGTCTAAAATCCTTATGGCCTCAAGAAGGCGCAAAGCGCCTAACGCGTCACTGTTTGCGGTGTACTCAGCAGTTTCAAAAGAGACCTGCACGTGGCTCTGGGCCGCAAGATTATAGATCTCATCAGGCTGTGTTTCCTGGATGATGCGGATCAAGTTCGTGGCATCCGTCAGATCCCCGTAATGCATGAAAAACCGGACGTCCTTCTCATGAGGATCAATGTAAAGATGGTCCACCCGCCCCGTATTAAACGACGAAGACCTGCGCTTGACACCATGCACCTCATAACCCTTTTTCAACAAAAACCCAGCCAGATATGCGCCGTCCTGACCAGTAATTCCCGTAATAAGTGCTCTTTTCATGAGTAGTATTCCTTATATGTTTTTTAGGCTATATTTTACCTGTTATCATAGGTTTCTCTTCCTCGGCTTTAAGCTTGCTTTTGGCTAACTCAATAATCATGGCCTTTTTGTAAACGCTTTCGAGGAATCCAAAACCGAGCTGGTTGAAAACATTATAAGCGCAGCCGATGATTTTGTGTGAGTGATTTCTTCGTATTCCATTTTCGTATGTGTGAGATTTACAGGATATTCAAAATTGGGTTTATTTTGTTCGTTGAGTTTATTGATTTACCTGAGTTCTTGAGCTTACAAGCTCGATTCTGCCCTATTTTTGTATGGCTTTGAGAAATCCATCATTTTTGCTTGTGCTGCTTCCAAGATGGAATCCCTGATGAAGGAGCTAGCCTCTAATATTTCAATCCCGATCAATTCGCCACTTTGATTGAGCTCCGCTGTGACATTTGGGCTCAATTCCACGCTATTCACTTCTTCCTGGTCAGAAATAACAAGATGCAAGATGTCTTCCTCTTTGAAATAATTCATTTTTGTCTTACTCATATGTAAACCTCCCTGTCTTGAGACGGAAATTGATTTGTTGGCGCGTGGTTGCATGAATAGTGACTGGTATTATCTCGTTTCCCTTTCTTTCATAAGGGATCATAACTAATCGGTTATCATGCTTGCCAACAACTATCATACGCCGTGTAACAGTATCGAAGTACCTTTCTCTTGAATACCGGATAATGCCTTCAATCTTCGTAAGTTCAAATCTCCTAAAGCCAGCTCTGAATTTCATATATTCAGACCACACGACTGAAAATCGTTCAAAATCTTCCACCTCCCCCTCCAGCTTCCATTTATGTATTTCGGCTTAGCTTTTTCCGCGGAAAGCGGAGTTAGTTTCATCACTTTCATTAGCATACACTTCCCGAGATTCATCTTCCAAATACAAAACCACCCTCACTCTCTCTTTTCCCTTCAGCTTTTCATATATCTCATTAGGGAGAGAAAGGTGTCCTCTTTCTAATAATTCGCCCTGATATTCAATTATTTCCATAATTCACATCCTTTTAAAACATACAAATCTTTGCTCTGCGTCCTCTGCCTGCCCCGTTAAATGCCTCTTTCCGTCTATTTAACTGGGGCGCCTCTGTGTGAGATACAATAGTCAATAGTCAATCGAAAATAGTCAATCGTTAATTGCCCTCTGCGGTGAAATACAATAGTCATTAGTCAATAGTCAATAGTCAATCGTTAATCGTTCTCTGCGGTGATATACAATAGTCAATAGTCAATCGCTAAACGCCCTCCACCCTATGCCCTATGCTCCATGCCCCCTGCCCAGTTTTAACCAATACAACCAATAAAACTAATGGAACTATTCAAACTATTTCAACTAATCCTATCCAAAACTACTCTCCATATCCTCTCAGCCGCCCTCCCATCCCATTTAGGAGGCACTACGTATTCCTTCCCTTTCTTGTTAATACTTGTTTGATATGCCCTAAGGATTGACTCTTTTTTAGTACCGGCCAGGACATTAGTTCCCATCTCAATTGTAATAGGCCGTTCAGTATTCTCTCGAATCGTCACACACGGCACACCCAGGGCAGTAGTTTCCTCCTGCAATCCACCACTGTCAGTCATAACCAGCCTTGCATCTTTCCACAGAAAAAGGGATTCTTTGAAACCCAGAGGGGGTAAAAGAGAAATGTTATCTGAAAGCTCAATGTTAAACTCATCCATCATCTTCTTGGTTCTTGGATGAACAGGAAAAAGAATCGGCCTTTCTGCCGCAATGTAATTCAATGCCCCGGCGATCTCATCAAAACATTCTCTGGAATCGACATTGGAAGGCCGGTGTAAGGTCAAAAAAACATAGTCCTTTTTTCCATTTTTTAATTCAAGGGTTGAGAAACCTTTGCCATCATCTTTTTCAAGCTTTCCGGCCTGATAAAGTAGATTATCAATCATTACATTTCCTACCAAATGAATTCTGTCTTTTGGTTTACCTTCCTGGAGAAGATTCTTTATACCGCTTTCTTCGGTCACAAAGAAATAGTCTGATATAGAGTCTGTCACCATGCGATTGATTTCCTCAGGCATGGTAAGGTCAAAGCTCCTGAGCCCTGCCTCAACATGAGCAACTTGGATCAGGAGCTTCTTGGCCACCACGCTGCACGCCAAGGTGGAATTGACATCACCCACAACAATAACCAAG
>JAKLQB010000056.1 GCA_022013615.1 Desulfobacterales bacterium
AAATAATCCTGTTCTAAGGTGACAGTAACCAACGGACTCGAACAGACAGGGCCCTCCGTCCTCTCACCCTTGAAGATCCTCAGAACAGGATTATTTGCGGAAACGTCTCCTTGGCTTTTCATTGTCCGCTCAACTTAATCAGTAGTGGGGCACAGAACCCTTCAGACCATACTACACAGCCTGAGGGGCCTGTGCCCCGGAGGGGGAAGAGGGTATTACTAATTCACATAATCATAGCCAATCTGAAATGCCTTCCGGTTCCGGTCATGGAATTTCGGGATGATGTGCAGAAGGCTTTCCAGGACAACATCTTTTTCTAATCCTTCGATAATCCTGGCTATGGCCCCGAGTACGAGTGTATTGGCAAAGAGCGGGTTATCAAAGTTCTTCATGGATAGCTCTTTGGCAGGAAACGCCTTCTGAGTGCATTTCAGGCTTTCATCTGTTTTTTCAACGAACGCCGGATCATAGATGATGACACCATCATCAGGCACGGTATCCTTGAATCTTTCATAAGCGGAGCTTGACAGGGCCACAAAATAGTCCGGGGTCTCACACATGGGGCTATCAATGACTTCTTTTGACAGCACTACCTGGCTTCTCACATACCCGCCGCGCATCTCCGTACCATGACTTTTGAGCATGGTAACACGCAGACCCTGCTTGACGCCCGTCTCTCCTATGATCTGGCCTAATCTGACCACACCCTGTCCACCAAACCCACTTGCAACTATTTCGATTCTATCTTTCATAGCGTCCCTGTCCTCCTGATTTTCTCGACTGTTTCAAGCACGAGTTCCTGGAATTCAGGCCTTGAATTACTGACATCGTGCCATATTCCACAGGCCCAGAAGGTGTTCTCTTTTTCCTGGCCCAGGGGAGCTGCATGTTCCTTAAACCACCTGTAAATATTCACTTGATTCCTCGATCCGAGTTCGGTCGAGCCAAAGTTGGTGGGGCAGGGGTAGGGCATATGCACCAAAGAGAAACCCTTATTGAGAATTGCCTTCTTTACTGTTTCAACGGCCCAGGCCCCATCCATGGCCACGTGGCGGGCAAGAAATGTGGCGCCGGCCCCTTTCAGTATCTCTAATACGTCCATGGTTTCGCTCATCAGGTTTTGCTCGAACATCCCATATGGACTGCTGTCAGTATGACTACCCTGGGGTGTCGTCCAGCCAAACTGTCCACCGGTTGATTGGTAACCAAGGTTGTCGTTGACAATAACGGTCATATCGGCATTACACCGGGCAGCATGGATAAGGTGGGTCAGGCCGATGCCAAAGGCATCCCCATCGCCAACGGTCAAAATAATTTTCTTCTCCGGTGGCAGGGCAATGCGCAGTCCTCTTGCTATGGCATAAGCTCTGCCGTGGGTGCCTGCAAATCCATCCCCCTTCCAGGTTGCGAATGTCTGGCGGCCAGCGCATCCAATGGATGTTCCCCAGACAATATCCGCTATTTCCAGTTTGAGTTCCTTGATTGCCTGGACCACAATCTTATGGTTCATGCCTAATCCGCAGCCGGAACATGCCGTGCTGGGAATCTTCCTGGAACGCAAGTACTTCGATTTGATTTCACTCGCTCTATATTCCATCTACCACGCCTCCAATATCCAGCCCTTTCGACTAAGGGGTTCATTGTTGAGAAGTTTTTCAAAGGTTTCGATCAAATCCGGCACAGTGGGCAGATCCCCGCAGCTCCCTAAGAAATGAACTTCGGAATCCTTTGGAACCGCACGCTGGACCTCACGAACAAGCTCTCCGTCCCAGTTCAGTTCTACCGATAAGTATTTGGTTGCCCTGGTGAAGTGCTCGTCCGGGAAAGGCCACAGGTTGATTAGCCGAAGGGCACCCACCTTGAGGCCATTGCCCCGTGCTTTGATAACTGCTGTATTCACAACACGGGATGGGGTCCCGTATGACACCACGACCAGGTCAGGATCATCATCCATGAATTTCTTTTCATAATGATGGTTGAAAAGATCCCTGTGATTGCGCACCTTGTAGATCAACCTGTAGGCGTGCTTGTGGTGTGCCTCAACCTCTTCAATATCATACCCCTCTAACGTCGGCGTCCAATCAGAGCAGAGTGCCCCGGTATCATGACCTAGAACAACGGGCGGGATATCAAGCTCATCTGTAAAGGGATAGAACTCAGGCCCCTGGCAGACCTTCCTGGGCCAGACACGGAAGCCCAGTTCCTTCATCTCATCCTCGGTTTCAGGCACGCTTATATCCTCAAACCCGTCGGTGATGAGCTGATCCGCCAGCACCGTGACCGGCATGCGGAATCTTTCTGACAGATAGAATGCCTCAACCGTCATGGCCATGCACTCCTGAGCGGAATTGGGCGCCAGGCAGATGGTCTCAAAATTACCCCCTTGAGTGGGATAGCGCATTAAATAAAATTCCCCCTGTCCCGGTGCCCCTGTGATGCCGCTTACCGGACCCACGCGGCCTGAATTTAGGACAACTACCGGTGTTTCACAGCCAAGGGCCCAGCCGTAAGGGTCCGCATAAAGGATAAATCCCGGGCCTGATGTCGCGGTCATGGCCTTGAGACCTCCGAGAGAGGCCCCAATGCACATGTGGAGGGCAGCGCACTCATCTTCGGCCTGAAGGTAAACCCCTCCCTCCTGCGGCAACCGGAGACTCATGGCCTCGGCTAATTCCGTGGCCGGAGTGATGGGGTAACCAGAAAAGAACCGGCATCCTGCCAAGATCGCCCCTTCAGTTATTGCAAAATTTCCTGTTTCCAAAAACCTTTTCATATCAGAAACCTCCTATATCTCATGCAGTTACTTCTATGACATCTATTGCAAAGTCAGGACAGGCAAAATAGCACGTGAAGCAGCCGACGCACCAGTCCGAGGACTTGACCTCCTCTGGTCTATAACCTTTGGCATTAAAAAAATCAGCAGGGCCAAAAGTGCCTACATCGCAGACTTCCGCGCAATAACCGCATTCTTTGCAGAATTCAATATTCAAAATAACCTCGAATTTCCTGGCATCGCAATTCAGGCAACGGCCGGATTCTGCCGTAATTTGCTCGTCCGTTAATCCCAGTTCAGCCTGGTCAAACCCTGAGATTCTTTCCCACGGTTTTAGAATCGCCATATCGAGCCGGGGCTTCGCATCCAACACGAAATCAGGCAGGAGGACTTCTTCTTCAGGTGCGGCCAGTACTTCATCAATGTTTCCGTCGCCACCCAAATATTGATCAATGGCCGTAGCCGCTTTCCTCCCATGAGCCATGGCGCCGATGATCGAATCAGGACCACTAACCACATCCCCACCGGCAAAAACACCTTCCTCGTCCGTAGCAAGATCTGTTTCTGCAACCGCAATGCGACCACCAGAAGTATTAATATTCTTCAATCCTTCTACAAAGCCGAGGTCTGCTGCCTGGCCTATAGCTAAAATGATATGATTCGCGTCCACCTTAGAGGTGACCCCCTCCTCGTATGTAGGATTGAAGTTTCCCGCTTTATCGAAGACAGAGGTGCACTTGATCAGCCCGAGCCCGGTAGCCGTTTCGTCTCCTAAAACCTTTTTTGGCCCCCAGGAATTGTTGATCAAGACGCCTTCCTCTTCAGCCCGGGCAACTTCCCACTCATGTGCGGGCATTTCTTCTCTTTTTTCCAGACAAAAAAGATGGACATTCTTTGCTCCCATCCTCTTGGCCGTAAGAGCCACGTCAATTGCCACGTTGCCGCCGCCGACCACGATCAGGTCTCCCTTGAAATCAAACGCTTTTCCGAGCCCAACGTCTCTCAAAAAATCCCATCCCCAGAGGACGCCTTCTTTTGCAGCACCTTCTAAGGGAATCTTAGCGCTCCCGTTGGCCCCGCTCGCCACAAAGACCGCATCAAAATCCTTTTTGAGCTCATCTAAGGTGATGTCTTTTCCAATGACGGTGTCCCCTTTAAACGTTACACCCCACTCTAAGATGTCATTGATGTCCTTATCCAGCCTCTCTTCAGGCAGTCTGTAATTGGGTATCCCGTAACGCATGGTGCCGCCCGGTTTGGGAAAGGCATCAAAAAGTGTCACCTCATGCCCTTTGGTCACAAGATAATACGCGGCCGTCAGGCCCGCGGGACCGGACCCTACGACAGCCACCTTCTTGCCAGTCTTGGCGGCCACCTTCTTGTTTTTCTTCCATACGTCCCCCCCCTTGTCCACTGCAGCACGTTTAATCGCACGAATGGCAATGGGTTCTCCAAACTGCTTGTACGCGCATACATCTTCGCAGGGAGCGAAACAGGCATCCGCGCATACGGTTGGAAGAGGCAGCTTCTCTCTTAAAACGGCCACGGCCTCGTCATATTTCCCGTCTCTCACAGCTCGTATGTACCTCGGCACGTCCACACCGGCCGGACAGGCCTCCGTACAACGCGGAACAATGAAATCACTTCTCCGAACAGGTTTTAGGTCCATAATGAAGTATCCCTCCTCAAAATTAACTGATAACCATCCCGTGAATGAAAAATATAAATATTGAACTGTTGAACCATCTATATAGCAAAGATAATGCCAGCAACTGGGAAGCAGTGTTATGAAGTTGGTAAATTTGCATCCCTATATGCTTGAATTATAGATGAAAAAAAATTTGGTTCGGCTACCTTCTGTGATGATCGTTAAGTAAAAAGCTGTCTTAATATTCGGTCATGTCCGGTTTTTCATACAGATGAAGGCCGCACGCAGTTCATTATCCGGAATGCACTGTTTAGGAACCTCTTAAGTCTTCGTCTTTTCCCAGGTAGCCAGTCGGGCCATCTGGATAAATCTGGCGGAATCCATGAACAGTTCTGTCATCCCGGCTAATTGATCCACAGTCAGACCTTTTTCCATTAGATAGGCTAAATACGTGAATGAATCCTTGGCGCCATAACCCACGTGATGAAGTCCTAAAACCTTTCCTGAATCTGCGTCGTAAATCATTTTTTGGAACCCGGTCTTTTCGGGATAGAGATGCCCCATGATCATCATCCTCTCGGCCATGGGCGTAACCCCGGGCTTGCGGGCATCTGCGATGCCTAATTTCAGTACACTGGCGTGCTCGCATTGCTCTTTGGCCTGTTTTTCCGTCAAACCGACACAGCAGATTTCGTATGTAGAATGTAGCTGGTCAGGGCAAAAACCTAACTTGAGTTCAGATTTCTGACCCAAAATATTTCGGGCCGCTGTAATGCCGCTTTTCCTGGCCTTCCATTGTTCCATGGGAGGACCGATCACATCACCCGCAGCATATATGCCAGGGACATTAGTTTCCATGCGACCGTTGACCTTTATTTCCGAATTCGGACCTAACGCTACCCCTAAGTGACGGACAATTTCAGAGTTAGGAACCATCCCAGTGGCCATAAATACAGCATCCACATCCACCGCCCAATCTTTATCTCCCTTTCGAAGATGTACAGATTGGACCCGATCTTCACCTAAAACCTCAACTACTTCCGTCTCTTGAAAGAGGCTCATCCCACGTTCGACCATTCCCCGGATAACATATTGCCGGACCTCATGGTCTAAGAACGGATAAAAGGGGACCTGGTCCATCAATGTGGTTTCACAACCGCAGGCATTAAAAAAGGAGGCATAAGGAGTCCCCACCTTGGATGCCCCCACCACTAAAATCCGTTCAGGTTCATAGTCCAGCTCTTCCACTAAGGTAGCATGAGTGAAAACACCCTTTAAGTCGGTACCAGGGATAGAAGGAATTCTAGGTCGGGCACCTGTAGCCACGACCACCGCCTTAGTCCTGATTTTTCTCTCGCCCACCCGTACCAGATGGGGGGTAATAATCTCGGCCTTTTGTCTTAGGATATAATCCACGCCCCGAACTCTGGCACCCAACTCGATGCCTCCATAGGTTTTCTCCCTCTTGGCTTTGAACAGATCGATAATGGGTAAAATAGCAACCTTACTGTCGAATTCAGGCCACCAGAGTTTACCGGCAAACTGGCGTGAAAAATCGAGTTCAACCGCACAGTCATAGAAGAGGTGGTGCGTATAGCAGGCATTCTTGGGACACTTTCCGCCAAGATGATCATCCTGGTCCACAATCAAGGCCTTTCCACCCTGGCTTTTCATAAAAAGTGCGCCAATGTGTCCTGCCCCGCCACCACCAATAAATACGGCATCATATTCAAAGTCAGATGAGTCAGATTTTCTCTTCATTCCCATGTCCAATAAACCTTTTCAGATTTGGCCCTGCTCTAAAAAACCAAATCTTCTATTTTGTTTAGGGGTTCAAAGGTTCAGATCTCGGCTAAACCCTAAACCCTTGAACCTTGAACCCTAAACCCATGAGCGGTTTCCTACTTTTTCCCTAAGCCAAGGGCGGGGATCAGTTTTGCTGCCCCTTCATTAACCTTTTGAAGATAGAGCTTGTAATCCGCGCTGCCCAAGAATGTTATGGGCATACTCAGCCTGTCCATGGTTTTTATGAATATTTCATCTTCCATCCCCTTTTTGAGCGCTTTTTCCAAAGCCGTGACAATCGGTTCTGGCAAGCCCTTAGGGCCTGCAATACCCACATATGACGGATAGGAAATATCGTATCCGCATTCCTTGAGGGTACGAATGTTGGGAAAAACGGCCATACGCTTATCACCATAAGTCACAAGCAGGCGAAGCGTACCCGCCTTAACATGAGGGATAAACGCCGAAGACCCTGAAGCCGCGGTGACATGCCCTCCTAAGAGAGCGGCTATGGACGGTGGGTCTCCTTTATAGGGCACATGTTTCCACTCCACCCCGGCCTTTAAACCCAGCTCAGCCATGGCCAGATGGGGAGATGTTCCGGTCCCAGGGGCTGAATATTTGACTTTCCCCGGGTTTTCCTTGGCATACTTGATAAAGTCTTCCAATGTCTTCCAGGGGCTGTCGCTCTTGATCACCAGACCGAATGACCATCCTCCATAGACCATAATAGGGGTGAATGCCTCTATGGGCACAAAGGGGATGTTTCGCATGTAGTAGGCATTGAAAATGGCCGGTGGCAAAACTGTCAGGGTGTATCCGTCATTCTTTGCATTGGCTACCTGCGCTGTGCCCACCGTGCCACCCCCCCCATCTTTGTTAATAACCGCAATGGGCTTCCCCAATTCCTTCTCCGCCCCATTGGCTAAAGGCCTGGCTGTGACATCGGCAGACCCACCAGCCGGGTAGGGGACGATTAATTCGATCGGTTTGGATGGGAAATCACCTGCTCCCCAACATAGGGTTCCTGCAAAAACCACCATACCAATGACTGTGCACACCAAAAAAACCCAACTTCTTTTTTCCTGCATGATAATCTCCTCCTTTCATGGTTTGCGTTAAAGGTTATTAAGTCTATGGTTATCGCTCCTTTGCCTTACGGTATATGACGCCAGCAATTGAGAGGAAGGTTAAGATCAAAAAAGCAAGAGAGATAGGACTCACAAGAAAAATCCGCATGCTTCCATCGGAAATAATCAAGGCCTGTCTCAAGTTGATCTCTGCCATTGGCCCCAATATGAAGGCAATAATCAGAGGGGGAATCGGGAACCCCCATTTCCGCATGAAGTAGCCAATGATTCCGAATATGAACATAATCTCCAGGTCGAAGAAATTGCTGTTAATGGCGTAGGTACCCACAATGCATAAGGTGACGGTAACAGGAAAAACAACATGACGGGCAGCCTTAGTGACAAGACCTCCAAACTTGATAAAGAGCCTTCCGACCAGCAGCATTACAAAATTCCCCACCAGCAGTCCAAGAATCAGCCCAAACATAGTGGGTCCTTGAGTCTGGAATAGTTCGGGACCGGGCACCATACCGTGGATAATCAAGGCCCCTAACAGGATAGCGGTCACCACGTCCCCTGGGATTCCCAATACCAGTAGGGGGATCAGGGCCGCACCGGTCACGGCATTGTTTGCCGTCTCTGGAGCAGCCACGCCCTCAAGGGCCCCTTTACCGAACCTTTCGGGTTCTTTTGAGGCCCGCGCAGCAGCGCCATAAGAAATAAATGCAGCGGTTACGGCTCCGATTCCGGGAAGTGTGCCGATGGACATTCCAATGACAGATGACCTCAGCAGGAGCCATTTCATACTCAGGAACTCTTTCAAAGAAACCCGTTGATCCTCACGTTTGTTAGACTCAATGAGAAAGGCTTCTTGCCCCTTTCGCCTAATCGCCTTCTCGGCCTGGAACATGACCTCTGACAAGGCAAAGATCCCGATGAGCATGGCAATAATGGAAAGCCCGGATGATAGGTTGATGTTCTCAAAGCAAAAACGAGATGTTCCTGAAATGGGGCAGAGTCCAATGGTGGAGAGGAGCAGACCTACTGTAGCACAAATGAGCCCTTTTAACAATGACTCACCAGAAACAGACCCAATAATGGTGAGAGAAAACACGATAATTGCGAAATACTCGGGCGGGCCGAATTTTAGGGCTATCTTTGCCAACAGCGGCGCGATCAAGAGAAGACCCAATGCACTCAAAATCCCCCCTGTAACCGATCCGAAAAGGGCCATTTTTAATGCCTTCTGGGCCTTTCCCTGCTGGGCCATGGGATAACCATCGAAAAGGGTCGCTGCGGAATTGGGTGTCCCGGGGGAATTCAGCAGTATCGCGGTTATGGACCCTCCATAGATCCCTCCGATGTAAATGCCCAACAGCAACATCATTGCTTCTAAGGAACCCATGAGGTAGGTGAAGGGGAGGGCGATGGCGATTACCGCAACAGGGCCAAGTCCAGGAAGGGCTCCGACGATTATCCCGATGGCAACCCCGCCGAAAATGGCAGCTATGTTATACCAGTCGCTAAATAGAATGGCTAGCCCTTGTAGTAACAGATCCATCCGTATACCTTCCTGTAACGTAACCGTTCACGGGTTCAGAGGTTCAACGAAAGAAAGGTAACCCTGAACGGTGAACTCTGAACCTGTGAACGGTTCCCTTTTAACTAAGGCATGGGGAGCCCGAGAATTTTCATGAAAATATAATAAATTGCGACGGTTGTAACACTGGCCGTTATCAATATTGTTACCCAGTCCTTAATACGTGCCCCCAAAATCACCATTAAGAGGATCAAGAGAGGAGGTGTGGCAGCGACAAATCCTACTAAAGCAATGGCAAAGATATAAAAGCCCATGCATAGAGCCGAAAAAAACACATTCAGTTTTACCCTTCTTTCTATTGGGTCAGGTGGCTTGGGCTTGGGTTTTCGGTTTCCTTTTATGCTGGCAGCCGTAAAGATAACGCTGAGGATGATTAAGAGAACGGTTCCCGCCTTTGGGAAGAAGGCTGAGGACATTGCACCGCCTTCGTACTGGAACTCAACCTGGCATGGGATAATAAAACAATATAGGAAAATCCCGAACCCGGTGAGACTAATGCCAAGGATAGTTTCCTTGTTGAATGCCAAGACTACTTCCTCTCTTGGTTTGCTTTGTTTGTTCAGTAGGCTTAGGAATATATAACAGTGGAGAGATAATTCAGATTAATACGCAACTATCATGCCGTTGCGGGAGGAGGGAATCGAGACGAAAAAAGCTGATTCGCGAAAACGCTGGAAATCGCTTTTATCTCTCTGATATCTTTGTATAATTAAGCATCAAGGAAAAAATATCGGGTGTTGAGATTTGGCTCTTGAGAGGATAATTCAATTACAGAACTGACCTGTTGGCGTGTCCGGAAGTTCGGACGTGTCCGGATTTCTTTACACTTATTCCATCAGCAGTTGCTGCCCCAATTATAGGAAAGGAGATTATGCTTCTTGCACTTTTCATAAAAGGTTGATCTGGACACCCCTAAGATTCTGGCGGTTTTGGACATGTTCCCTTTTGTCAACTTAAGGGCTTCAACCAAGATGTTATACTCGCACTGAAAAAGCTGTTTTGACAGGAGCTTGCCGGACTCACCGCGTTCCCGTTTAATATCATATTGTAATGTTATGATCTCAGACGGAAGATGTTCCACGTCTATCATATCTCTATCAATGAGGCTCACTGCTCGTTCAATTACATTTTTAAGCTCACGGACATTTCCCGGCCATGGATACCTTTGCAGAATCTCCATGGCAGCTCCGGTACAACGAATTCTCGATTTTCCCATGGCACTGAGGAAATAACTCAGCAGCAATGGAATATCTCCTTTTCTTTCAGTAAGCCTGGGGGCACTGACGGTCATCGTGTTAAGCCTGTAAAAGAGTTCCTCTCTGAACTCATTGCGGCTTATCATTCCCCTCAGGTCCTTGTTGGTTGCGGCTATGAGTCTGAAGTCCACTTCAATCCGCTTAAGATCGCCCACCCTCTCCAACACCTTACCTTCCAAAACCCTCAGGAGCTTGGCCTGGGCATTTAGAGGCAGGTCGCCCATTTCATCCAAGAACAGGGTCCCTCTATGTGCCATCTCTATCTTGCCGGCCTTCCCTTTCTGGTGTGCGCCTGTAAATGCGCCGGGGGCATAGCCGAAAAGCTCCGATTCCAGGAGGTCTTTCGGGATAGCCGCACAATTAACGCATACAAATGGGGCATTGGCCCTCTTGCTGGCCGTATGAATGGCATGGGCAAACAGTTCCTTACCCGTTCCGGTTGCACCCAATATCAGAATCGGTGCATCAGTGCTGGCATATTTTGAGCAAAGCCTCTTGGCTTCACGAATACTGCTGCTTTCTCCTTTAATATCATCAAAGGAATATCTGGCCGAAAGGAGACTTTTAAGCTCGCGTTTATAGAATTTGACCTTGGTCTCTAAGAGATTAAGTCTGGCCACCAAGTCCTTGAAGCTGGCATAATCCTTGAAAATGGATTGCAGGATTATCCCGATGGTGTCATTCCCTCGTTTGATCGGGAGCCTGTTCACGAGAAAAGGTACCTCTCCTTTCAGGCTGCACCTCTGCCCTAACTCAGCTTTTCCACTGCTCACAACCAAAGGAAGCCGCGAATCCGGGAAAAATTCAAATATGGATTTGCCCACAGCCTCCTTTCTATCCACTCCCAACAATTCCGCATAAACCTGATTCATGAATATGATATTGCATTTGCGGTCACAAAAGATGATACCGGAGTAGACGTTGTCGAGGATTAACCCCAGAACCTGGGTCAGATCTTTCAGTTCGACAATCCGCTTTTCCCGATCCTTTTCCAAATCAGAATCGTAAGCCAATAGCATCTCGTCATGAGGCATATAGCTTGTACAACCTAAGTCGTTGGGATGATTAGACTGAAATTTATCCGGGCCTAATTTGATCAAACCGTCAATTCTTTTCATAGGGGTTTTTTCTGGAGTAAGGTGTTTCATTATGCTACCCCCAGATTAGCGATGAACTCAGATAATGAGGGCAGTTTTTAAATATAAACAGAATAGCGGGAGAAGCCTTCGCTGTCAAGCAAATAACCTCGCCCGAGTCTGCAAAATATGTGCATAGTTGGGGCCAATAGGCCTTTTTATCTTGGCCGTGAGGACATTAAAGAAATGGCTGGCATCTATGTGTCAACCAAAGAGATAGAAAGGGCCTCCCATCAATTATACCTGAATAACTTGTCCAGGCCTAGCTATGTCCCGGATATTCACCAAAGACCCGATCCAACTGCTCATCCTCCACATCAAAAACGGTGTCATTGGGTGGCAGCGGTTCTGTATTCATAAACTCCGGGAGACGGTCATGGCCCGGTCCAAATCCGGCACGCGTGTTGAATGTTCTTTCCTGCCAGAGCGCATCCCGCCCGATCGAGCGGATGTCTGCTTCGGTTGGTATCTTGCCAGTCAGCGGGCCGACCAGCCTTACAAAGAGATTGTGCTCGGCCCGGAGGCCCGTGAACAGGCACAATCCCAGGCTGTCGGCGATAACCATATTGATCTGGGAATCACGGGAGCGCTCCACATGGCCCTCTCTTGAAAGGGGCTCCTCAGATACGAAACCGGAAGTATGATCAGCCCCCTGAGGGCTGGTGGCGCAAGTCACACCCAGACCCTTGATGGACTGTACACAGTAGGCAGGCAGGGACTGGCCCTTAACCGCAACTACACGCCTTATGCCAAAGATTTTCCCGGTCGTGACCGCCCCTTGGCCTAATATCCGCCCTAAAACGGTGCCCTGGCCGATCTCGTCAATGAGGGCGATGGCCCGCTTACAATCGCCGAAGACAAAAAGATCCGTCGCAGCCAGCACTCCCAAGGTTGCCCCGATTTCAATGGTGTCCATGCCGTAATTGTCACAGCGGAAATCTATCTGTGCAATTGTATCCAGATCGTCTATGTCCAGGTTGGAGCCCATCATGACGATGGTTTCGTACTCCAGACCGGAGGTGAGGTATTGGCCGTTTTCATTGTTAAAGACATTGGAGCACCGGATCACACAGCCCCTCATGCAGGTATGGCCCATGCTGCCACCGCGCTGCCGGATCAGCTCTTTGAGCCGTTCGGCGTTTATGGCGTCCTTTCTTTCGTAAGATCCGGCCGTGAAGTAGCGGGTGGGCATGCTTCCCCTGGCGTGATTCACATCGACCAGACCAGCAGTGCTGTTCTCTTGCAAAAAGGTTGTTCTCTTACTGGATTGAACAATCTTTGTATACTCCTTCACGGCTTTGGAAAAGGCAGGGGCATCCACAGCTTTAAGTGGCCTTGCTCCTTGAGGATCAATGACAATTGCCTTGAGTCCTTTTGCACCCATGACCGCGCCCAAACCGCCACGGGCGGCATGACGGCAGGGTCGGCCGTTATTATCGGTCACGGCCACAGTGGCGGCGGCCATTTTCATCTCACCGCACGGACCGATGGAGATAATAACCACCTTCTGGCCGAATCGTTCTTTAAGGGCAGCCACGGTATCGTAATTACCTAACCCTTTGAGTTCAGGTGCTTCCACAATTTCAGCAGAATCCTGCCGGATGAGTAGCACCTGGAGCGATGGGGAAGAGAACTCGCCTTCTATTACAAGTGCGCCCATACCCAGTTGGCTTAATACGATGCCGGCCATGCCGCCCACATTGGACTCTTTGATACCTCCCGTGAGGGGACTCTTGGCGCCGATGGACAACCGGCCTGCCGTGGGCATGGTTGTCCCGGCGAAAAGGCCCGGCGCAATAATAACTTTGTTGTAAGGTCCAAGGGGATGGCACGTTGGCGGCACCTCCGCTAATAAGATTGAGTCAAGCAGGGCACGACCTCCCAGCCATGCTGCCTCCTCCGGGAGATCCTTCCGGTCAACCGTTTGTTTTTCCAGGTTAACTGTCAGTCTGTATCTCATGGATTAACTCCTTTCTTCACTTCGGTGAC